>JALEVV010000045.1 GCA_022788185.1 Spirochaetales bacterium
CACCCGTCCGCCGCTCTGGGGTCCCGAAGGACCTTACCGCTCGACTTGCATGCTTAAAACGCGCCGCCAGCGTTCGTTCTGAGCCAGGATCAAACTCTCCGTTATCTGAAACACGGGAACAAGTTCCCGTTCTATTTCTTCTTTACTTCAGTTCATCCTGTCATACTCGCACGAACCGGCATATTACTTCATTTCTTCTTTAATCTACCGTTCGGATTTCGAATTGACAGAAGCCTCAGGCTTCCGTTTCTTTCTCTCTCTTTCCAATCGCTTATGTCTTTCAAAAAACCTGCGTGCTTCTCAGCGCGCTTCATGACCATAGCATTTCTGGCTTATTTGAGTCAACTGATTTTTTCAAAAGTTTTGAACTTTTTTTATTTTTCAGTTTTTCTCATTCAAGCTGTCGTGCCTGACGGATATGCAATCTACAATATCCATGATTTTATTTCAAGGGGTTTGTATACATTTTTTAAAAAATAATACAGACAACGTTTTTCATTCAAATTGTATCCTCATATGCTCCATGGCAATACAGCATATTCCAGGTACTTGTTTCACTTCCCTGCTTATCGGATATCCGTACTGTTTTTATATATGTATATGTATCATCCGTGGTCTAAAATAAAATATATTAAAATACTAAAATATTAGTTGACAACTCTCCTATTGTACGCCACAATCAGGGTATAGGTTATACGGAGGAAATTCACACATGAAAATGACATTAAGATGGTATGGTCCCGGATATGACTCAGTCACACTCGAGCAGATCAGACAGATCCCCGGAGTGACAGGCGTCATCTCCACACTTTACGATGTTCCCGCTGGAGAGGAATGGACTTTCGAGAGAGTAAAGGAACTCAAGGACATCGTAGAGGCTGCCGGTCTTAAGCTTGAGGGAATCGAGAGCGTCAACATCCACGACTCAATCAAGATCGGCTCACCCGACAGGGACAAGTACATCGATGCATATATCAAATCCCTTGAGGCACTGGGAAAGAACGACATTCACATGGTATGTTACAACTTCATGCCCGTATTCGACTGGACCAGAACTGACCTGGCAAAGAGGAGACCCGACGGATCAACGGTTCTTGCATATGATCAGAAGGTAGTCGACACAATCGATCCCCAGACCTTCTTCGATCAGACCAATGACAGCTCAAACGGCTTCGTCATGCCGGGCTGGGAGCCTGAAAGACTCGCAAAGGTCCACGACCTCTTCGAGGCTTACAAGGACGTCACATCCGAGAAGCTCTTTGAGAACCTCGTCTACTTCCTCGAGGCAATCGGTCCCGTATGCGAGAAGTACGGCATCAAGATGGCAATCCATCCCGATGATCCCGCATGGCCCGTATTCAACCTGCCCAGGATCATCACCGGCAAGGAAGCAATCCTTAAGATGCTCAAGGCAGTCGACAAGCCCTACAACGGCATCACCCTCTGCATGGGTAGCCTCGGAACCAACCCGAACAACGACCTTCCCGACATCATCCGCGCATGCAAGGGCAGAATCCACTTCGCACACATCAGGAACCTTCACCACTTCGCACCCGGCATCTTCGAGGAAGCCGCACACCTTTCATCTGACGGCTCATTCGATATGTACGAGGCAGTGAAGGCACTTCACGACATCGGTTTCGACGGACCTGCAAGACCTGACCACGGACGCACGATCTGGGGTGAGAAGTGCATGCCCGGATACGGACTTTACGACAGGGCTCTCGGTGCCATGTACATCCAGGGTCTTTGGGAAGCAATCGACAAGGCAGAGGCAAGAGGCGTATGAAGAAAGAGGACAGCAGGGCAAACATCTGGGTATACGGCAAACTGAGGGAAAGCATCGAGACACTGGAGCTCAAACCGGGAACGGAGCTGAACCTCACCGAGCTTTGCGATAAGTTCGGTGTTTCCCGCTCCCCTCTCCGCGATGCCCTGCTGCGTCTCGAAAGGGACTGCCTGGTGGACATCTTCCCCCAGAAGGGAACCCGGGTCAGTTACCTCGACGTCAATGACATAAGACAGGAAAGGTTCATGAGGATGAACCTGGAGCTCGGTGCGATCTCAAGACTGATGGAACTTAAGCTCACACCCCTTGAAAGGGAAGCATACATAACCCGCCTGAGATCACTCCTTTTAAAGCAGCATGCGGCCCACATCAGCGGCTCCTTCGTGGAGTTTCTCAAGGCAGATGACGAGATGCATGCCACCTTCTTCTCCGAGCTGGGATATGAGAGGGTCTATGCGGTGCTTTACTCCCATACGGGAAACGAAAGACGCATCAGACTGCTCTCGAATCTGGCAGGAAAAATAGCGGATGACGTGGAGGAGCAGCACAGAGAGCTCATCGAGGCGATAGCCAGCGGAGACAAGGCCAGGGCTGTCCTCCTGGATCAGGAGCACCTTTCGAAAATCGAGGACGAATACGCCATGCTGATGGAAACATTCCCTCAGTACTTCATCAAATAAGGATAAGGACAATGAAACTAAATCTTGAATCACTCAAGGACAGTAAGGCATGGGAAGGATACAGGCTCTTCTCATTTGACCATGATAAAGTAAAAAAGAACACCCAGGAGCGCCCTGAATGGGTCCACTTCGGTGCCGGTAACATCTTCAGGATCTTCCCAGCAGGTCTCTGCCAGAAGCTCCTCAATGAAGGTGTCATGGATACGGGCATCATCGTAGGCGAAGGCTTCGACGGTGAGATCATCGACAAAATCTACACACCCCATGACTGCCTCACTATGGGTGTTACCCTCAAGGCTGACGGCTCCATCGATAAGGAAGTCATCGGCTCAGTGACCGAAGCGGTCAAGTGCGATCCCACATCTGAAAAGGAGTGGGCAGTGCTTGAGAAGGCCTTCAGGTCACCTTCCCTCAAGATGGTGTCCTTCACCATCACCGAAAAGGGATATGCCCTCTATCAGCCCAACGGCGAGCTCTTCAGGTTCTATGTAAGCGACTTTGAAAAGCCCCTTGCCGAAGCAGGCATGTTCCTCTGCCGCCTTGTACGCCTCCTCAACGAGAGATTCACGTCCTGTGCAGCACCTCTGGCCCTCGTGTCCATGGACAACTGCTCACACAACGGCGAGAAGCTCAGAAGCGCCGTCGTTAAGATCGCTGAGACCTATGCCGCAAAGGGTGAGCTCTCACCTGAGTTCGTGGCATATGTAAGCGATGAGTCAAAGGTAGCATTCCCCTGGTCCATGATCGACAAGATCACCCCGAGACCCGATGCAAGCGTTGCGAAGATGCTTGCCGATACCGGCTTTGAGGACACGGAAGCGGTCATCACTTCAAAGAACACTTACATCGCTCCCTTCGTCAATGCTGAGGAGCCCCAGTATCTCGTCATCGAGGACAGCTTCCCCAACGGTCGCCCCGCCCTTGAGAAGAGCGGCGTATACCTCACCACCAGGGATACCGTCAACAGGGTTGAGAAGATGAAGGTATGCACATGCCTCAATCCGCTCCACACCGCACTCGCCCTCTCCGGATGCCTCCTGGGCTACACTCTCATCGCAGATGAGATGAAGGATGAGGACCTTTCAAAGATGGTCAGCATCCTCGGCTACACCGAGGGACTTCCCGTTGTGGTCAACCCCGGCATCATCGATCCCAAAGCATTCATCGATGAGGTTCTCACCAAGAGAATTCCCAACCCGTTCATGCCCGACACACCGCAGAGAATCGCAACGGATACTTCCCAGAAGCTTTCGATCAGGTTCGGCGAAACAGTCAAGGCTTACATGGCCGGCGGTCTTGATGTCTCATCCCTCAAAGTCGTACCCCTTGTGTACGCCCTCTACATGAGATATCTGCTCGCAGTCGATGACAACGGCAATGAGTTCACACTCTCCCCCGACCCGATGACTTCAACCTTCCAGCCCATGCTGAAGGATGTGAAGCTCGGATGCGAGGGCCCCTTCGATGAGATCCTGAAGCCGATGCTCACCAACGAGAAGCTCTTCGGTCTCGATCTCACGGCAACGCCGCTTGCGGCAAAGGTCGTTGAGGACTTCGCTTCCCTCGTAAGGGGTAAGGGCGCGGTCAGGGATACGATCCACGCAATCGTAGGCTGATAACTTCAGAAAAGGGGTGCGGGACAGTAATCCGGCACCCCTTTTTCATGCCCTGATCATATTGTTCTTACCCGTCCAAATGAATAAACTCTTTGTTAAGTATAGGAGTGTTGCATAATATGGCAATTATCAAGGGAAACAAGGCAAAGGCCGTACAGCCTCAGCTTACCGACAGGTCTGAGGAAATCAGGGAAAAGGAAGCACGCAAGGCTCAGCTCGAGGAAGAACTCAATGCCCTCCGGGACAAGATGGTTGAGCAGCGAAACCTGGAGAAGGAACTCAGGAAGCTGAAGGAAGAGCAGCAGAAGTATGAGGAAATGAAGAGAATCGAGGAGCAGAGGGCCATTCTCGATGAGAAGATCGGGAAGCTGCTTGCGGACGGAATGTCGGCAGAGGAAATCATTGCAAAGCTGAAATAATCTTCATGCCTTTTAAGACAGTGCCTGATAAGCACTGTTTTTTGTAAAAAAAGGGAGCCCTGAAAGCTCCCTCACATGCCGTGACGCTGTTTCGCATCACGCGGCATTCATTATTCCTCTACTTCCTCGAAATCCTCAGGACCTGCGCCGCAGAGAGGGCAAACATAGTCTTCAGGAAGTGACTCAAGTTCAACTTCGAATCCGCAAAGTACACAGCGATATTTCTTCATTTTTGTGTCTCCTTATGGCCTAAGAATACAAAACTTGTCCCAAAAAGGCAAACATTATCTGTGCAGATGATCGTCATAATGTGCGGAAAGATACTTTCTTACGGCACCGTCCTGCTTTTTGAGCATTTTCGAACCCCTCGTTATCCTGCAGAGACTGATGTGGAGGTTTGATGCGATCTCCCTCTGTGAGACATGGTTGTAAAGATCATTCATCAGTTTCCACCTGAGCTCAAAGTCCTTGCGCTCCGCATCCGTGAACATGTCCTCGAAGAGCTGCCTCATTCCTTCCCTGTCCGTGGTGGAAGCAAAGAGATCGAGAAGATCATCATATGTGTCGATGTTTGTCATCATGGCCTCCGTTACTGTAAACAGTATACTGTTGTGTCCGGAGGATTGCAAACGTTAGTTGGACTTCATGGAAAACTCACACCCGCACCAGCTCTGACGGTAAAGTCCCATCTCCTTACTGAGCGTGCATGAGCGGGCAAAGCCATCCTTCTTCTTGAAGTCTATCGCCTCAAACCCCTCAAGGCCCTCTCCCTGGGAGAAGATGACGGAGGACTTCTTAAATCTGGAGACGGTCAGTGTCGTACAGAAATGCCTTATTCCCAGCTCAGCTGCCTTGGCGGCCGCCTTCTCCAGGTTGTACCTGAAGCACTTCACGCAGCGTGCGCCGTGCTCCGGTTCGGTCTCAAGGCCCCGGACGCGATCCCTCCACGCATCATGGTCCCAGCCGTCCATGATGACCTCAAGGGAGTTGCGCTTTGCAACCTTCAGTAGGTTTTCATAGCGCTTCATGAACTCTTCCTTTGGGTATATGTTGTCATTTGAGAAGTACAGTACGGGCTTCCACCCCTCATCCAGGAGGCGTTCGATGCTTGCGGTCGAGCACGGACCGCAGCAGCAGTGTACTAGAATTATTTCCCCGTTCATAATAGTATGGAATTATATACAAAGGAGCATACCTTGGACAAGAATACAGTTATCATGACAGTTTCACTGGCAGTCCTGCTGGTCGTAATGATGATCCCCGTGATCCCGCAGCCGGCCAAGCTTGCCGTAATGGCAATAGTCTTTCTGATCATAGTCTGGACAAGGAGAGGAACCTTCAGTTTCGTTTCTGCCAACAGGAACTACATGAGCAAGGATCCGGAAAAGAGAAAGAAAGCAATTGAGGGCTTCAGGAAGGCGGTGCGTACGGGAGGACTTCCCGACACCTACACGATATCGGCAGCCTCCGTCCTGATCCAGAACGGGGAAGCGGAAGCCGGAAAGGCCGCCCTGGATGCTTTGGCCGCAAAGAAGGGCAAAAAGCCGGAAGTGGTCGCGAATGCGAAGATCGCGGCCTCAATGGCGTGCTGGATAGGCCACGACATCGACGGGGCCATCAGCTACATCGAGGAAGTGATGAAGACCCCCTACAGGGATAAGAACCTCTTCATCAACGGAGCCACCTACTACCTTGAAAAGGGTGACCTCAAAGCCTTTTCGGCCCTTGCCTCCGAGTGGAAGTCCAGGAGCATGAACACCCCTGCCCTCCGCGATCTCGAGGCCGTGGATGAGATGCTGAAGGGTAACTGGAGAAAGGCCGCCAACATAATAAACGAGCTTCTGGACAAGGGAAGCTATACCTTCCCCGATCCATATGTCCATGCAGCCCAGGTTAAGCTTCACTACCACAATGCGGCAGAGGCCATAGCTTACCTGAAGGAAGCAATCGACCGCTCAGCCTTCAATGCATGCTCTGTAATCACACGGGATACAATCGAGAGTCTCATCACACTGCTTGAGGATGAGGCGTCTGCGGTGAAGGTCATGAACGGCAACGAGGAAGATCCCCTTGCCCTCGTGAACGGCAGGATCCCGGCCCTCTCCGACACGGCTTTCACCGTCAGTGACGAGGAAGAAGTCAGAACCGAAGTGAAGGCTGAGAAAAAGGCTGAAGCCGAAAGGACCGATGCCGATCTGGAAATCAATGATGATGACGAGGCGTGGCTTAAGGCCCACGGCCTCAGCTAATCCTTAAGCGGGATGTCGAAGCTCATGCGGTCACGGGTGAGGACGGTTGACGGGAATATGGCCTTTGCCTCCTCTCCCAGGATCTTCAGCTCCCTGTCGCTGTAGCGCGGTGAGTAGTGCTGGAGACAGAGCATCCCGACTTCCCCATCACGCGCACACATGGCTGCCTGTCTGGCGGTCATGTGTTTTTTTTCCCTGGCGTCGGCTTCCAGATCATCTGAAAACATTGCCTCGCAGAAGAAAATGTCGGAGCCGTAGACGTAGTCCGCGATCTCGGGGAAGTACATCGTGTCGGTCACGAAGGAAAACTTCCTTCCGCTTCTTTTCTCACCGAGCACGTCAGAGGGATGGATGACTACGCCGTCACTGTTCATGACATCCTCACCCCGCTGCAGCTTACCCCAGAGCGGTCCCTTGGGAACCCTGAGCTCCAGCGCCCTCTCGACTGAGAACGCACCGGGACGCTCCTTTTCCACGATCGAGTAACCGAAGCACTGCTTGGTGTGCTTCAGGGGGAAACAGTTTATGTGGTACTCATCGCACTCCGCGATGACTCCGGGCTCCACCGGGATGCACCTTATCTCGTAGTTGATGTACATGTCCAGGATCTTCCTGCTGGACTCGATGTAATCGGCAAGTCTGGCAGGACCGTAGATCGTCAGCGGCTCCGTCCTGTCCACCTGGCTTGAGAGCATGAGAAGTCCCGGAAGTCCGGTGACATGGTCCGCGTGCATGTGGGAAATGAAGATACTGCTTATCTGCTTCCACCTCAGGTTGAGCATCTTCAGCGATACCTGTGTTCCCTCCCCGCAGTCGAAGAGAAACAGCTCTCCCTCACGCCTTACGAGCGCGCTGGTGAGAAAACGTCCGGGAAGGGGCATCATTCCGCTGGTGCCAAGCGAGAACACTTCAAAACTCATATAGGGATTTTACAGAATGCAACCCACCTTTACAAGGTATGTCAGAGCACGTTCCTCAGGTCGGAGAAGATCATCTTCCTCAGCGAAATCCTTAAGGAAACGATGCTGGTGAAAAGAAGTGCCGCTGCCAGCAGGACAAGTGTCCTCAAGGGCACGACGACATCGAAGGAAAGCACGTAGTTTGAAAGGAAGGGATACTTACTGCTGTCCAGATTCGCTATGAAGGGCATTATGACGTGGCTGAATATGACACCTGCCGCCATGCCTGCGGCAAGGGCAATTGCAACCACGTTGATGGTAATCCTTCTGTAGGCGGCCTCCACATCCGTCCTGGAGAAGCCCAGTAGCATGATCCCGGCGATATCCCGCCTGTCCCGCTCCACGTACTCGCTGGAAATGGATAGGGAGAAGAAGCCCGCAAGCATCGCCACCAGAATGACTATTGCATCCAGGAGGGCAACGGAGCGGATGATGTTGACGTAAATCGAGGCGTAAATCTCCTTATATCCCGCAGCCGCATATCCGCGGTTTCTCAGGAGGGAAAGCAGCTCATCCTCCCTGTCAGTGTAGATCTCGGTATTGACGCCTGATGAGGTAAGGCGCCTTGAGGTGAAGACCAGCCGGGAGTCGAACTCCCCGTATCCGGAGTGGTAAATACCCTCAACGAAGCAGAAAACCGGCCTTGTGCGTCCGGCATCCTCATCCCAGACCATCAGTGAAATACGCCCGCCAAGTCCCGCACCCAGCTCACCGGAGAGGGTTCTGGAGAGTATCACGCCCTCAAGGGTCGTCGTGTTTTCCACAGTCTGAAGATTCAGCACATCCCGCTTCTCACTGAAGAAGTACCCCTCATCCACGCCCTTGACCTGAACGAGTGCAGTGGCAGCCTCACCGGCTACGACGGCGGAGCACGTCTCCACGCTGAAGGCCCTCTCCCCCTCACGAAGCAGGGAGGGGTCCACATCGGAGTACACGGTTATATTGCCGCTTCCCAGGTTCACGAGCGTGTCCTCCAGTGCCTCCGACATGGAGGACACGAAGATGAGCGCGAAGGTCAGTATTGCCGTTATGAAGACTATCAGGAGGGAAGGAAGGTATGAACGTACGATCCAGAGCACGCTCTGCCCTGAACCGGTCTTCCTTCTCACATACATTCCAAGCGCTTCATTTTTCATTCAGCACCAGCCCCTTGTGGGTAAGAGTGTATGAAGTCGAGCACCGCCCGGCAAAAGCAGGATTATGGGTGACGAGCACGAGGGCGGCTCCCCTCTCCCGGGTGGCGGAAAGCAGCAGGTTCTCAGTGAAGGCGGCACTCTCCTCGTCGAGGGCTCCCGTAGGCTCATCGGCAAAGATGACAAGAGGGGAAGTGACGAGTGCCCTTGCGATCGCGGTGCGCTGCCGCTCGCCTCCGCTGAGCTGCGACGGACGGTGCCCCATCCTTTCGGAAAGTCCCAGGGAAGAGAGCATGGCTTCGGCCTCGGCCTTTGCCTCCTTCCTGCCTTTTTTCAGGTTAAGCAGAGGGAACATGACGTTCTCGAGGGCTGAAAAGTCCTCCAGCAGAAGACTGTTCTGAAACACGAATCCCATTACGGAGGCCCGGATGCGGCTCAGCTCCCCGTCCTTAAGGGAGGAGCAGTCCCGTCCGGAATAGATTACCCGGCCTTCGGTCGGACGGTCGATGAGGGCCGCTACCGAGAGCAGGGTGCTCTTTCCCGAGCCGCTTTTTCCCACTATCGAGACACTTTCGCCTCTCTTTACCGAGAAGCTGATGTCTTTGAGTATCTCAAGCTTCCCGGAGGCCATCTGAAAGCTCCTGGAAACATTCTCAACTCTGAAGATCTCATCGTTCATACGCTGTTAAGGACCTCCCTTACAGTGTCTTCCTTAAGCCTGCTCCTGAAGAAACGGACGTAGGAAACCACTGAGAGCAGTGTGAACCCTGCATATACGGCGGGAAGGGATGAGACATCGAGTCTCAGACTGCCCTTTGCAAAGAGTGTCACACAGTACGGAATTGCCATCAGGAACAGCTTTGCAAGCACTGTCCCGATGATGAATGAAAAACCTGTCATGAAAAAGGCCATCAGGAATGCGACAAGCGAGATGTCACGCTTCGTGTACCCCATGAGATAAAGGGACACCAGCTCCCTGCGCTTGGCATTGGAGGTGACTGAGGCATTCTGAACGACCTGAACGAAGATGACGAGGTAGAGGGACATGAGCAGCAGGCTCATAACGTTCTTCTCAACGAGCATCGCCCCGTAGAGACTGGCCTCACTCTCCTGCCAGGTGATGCAGGTTCCGTCAGCGAGGGCCCTGACCCTTTCCTCAAGCTCCTTTTCGCCTATTCCGGTGGGAATGAAGGCAATGTACCTGACGGCACCCTCCGGGGCCGCTTCCAGCGGCAGGAAGACTGTCTGCAGGTCGAACTCACTTCCCAGTGCGGTCTGGAAGGCCGCATAGGAGGCGTAAGTCCTTGTTTTGGGTGCGATCCTGGCAACCTTTCCCTCCTCCAGGGTCGTGAGGGACACTTCCCTTCCCTTTGCGGAGAGGTATAGCCTGTATGGGATTAATAGTTTTTCTCCGGCTCCACCGTTCGTCACCAGACCTCCCTCGTAATCGGGACCGATGTATCGGACGCTGACGGCGGCTTCGCCGTCTCCGGTCTTCAGCAGTCCTTCCGTCGTCCTGTATTCAAAGACGGTGGCGAGGCCGGAAAACTCATCCTTCAGGGCTTCAGTGTCGCTTTTCTCCGGGTTTTTCAGCACGACGGGAAAGGACCTGATGCGCTTTATGTAGGAAAACCTGCTGTTCTGAAGATGATCCATCACGGAAAGAACACTTAACAGGACCATCGTGGAGAAGATGAGTCCCAGAGCTATCCTGATGTTCCTTGAGGCCTCCTTCCCGTTTTTCGAAAAGAGATACCCCAGGGCTATTCTCATGCACTTCATATGATCCTGACCTCCAGAACCCGCTTTCCGTCACTGTCATAGGTAATGACGGCATAGGGCATGGAATTCCTGTATACCGTCTCCGTGATACCGGATGCTCCCTTTTCCCTTATGCGCCTGATGACACCGTCTTCCTTCATCGTTGTCCTGATGAGGGAGGGAAGGTACTCAGTGAGCGTTACCTCAGAGCCCTTACGGCTCTCCTCACTGACAAGTTCCCCGTCTCTGTATTCATACTTTGTGACGGTACCGTCACCGGCCCTCTTTTCCATGAGAAGTCCCGTTCCGGCTGAATAGAAAAGCTCATCTGAACCTTCCCTCACCTTCACCGTGTCATCCTCAACTGAATATCCGTCCGTGCTGCTTTCGCGGAGGATGAGGCCGGAAACGACATTGATCTTCACCGCATCCCCATCGGAAATGAAGGTGGTGCTGTCCCGTCCGATGTACATCGGATCACTGTAATCATCGCGCCTGAACGAGGAAAGCCCTGAGGAGGGGGTGTAATCATATTCGGTAATGGACTCAAGTCCGTCCTCAGTGACCGTAATCACCCGCTTCAGCACTCCCTCGGGAGAGTACTCGTACAGTTCTTCCCTCTTTCCATACACGCCCTCTGTCATGATCTTAACGGGGCGTCCTTCCTCATAAAGGGTAACTGAGTTCCTATCGGTCACGGTCCTGACGCCGTCTCTTTCACTCACCCTTTTCACGACTTCCCCGTCAAGGTAGAGAATTCTCTCTTCCCCGTTTTTTTCCAGCTCATACCCTGAGCCCGAAAGACGGTCCGTCACGGCTTTTTCCTGCATGAGGACATTACTCTCATAGTACTCTGAGGCAGAGAGCAGGAAAAGCGTGAAAAGGCAGAGGTGGAAGAGAAGGAGTCTCTTCATAAAGATCAGCCTTCGATTCCTACGAGCGAATTGAGGAACTCTTCCCTGTCGAAGGGATGGATGTCCCTGTAGGTCTCTCCTGTACCGACGAATGCGATCGGGAGCGAAAGCTGCTGACCGATCTGGACAAGGGCGCCGCCCTTGGCTGCCGAGTCATACTTGGACAGAATGACGCCGTCCAGGGGAACCGCGTTGTTGAAGAGCAGGGTCTGACTTAGACCGTTCTGACCTGTCGTCGAATCGATGACAATGAGCTTCTTATAGTTCTCTTCCTTAACGCCGCGGCCTGCAATGACCTTGTTTATCTTCTGGAGCTCCCTCATCAGGTTCTCCTTGTTGTGCATTCTTCCGGCAGTGTCGACAAGTATGATCTCCTCCCCCTGACTCATGGCGGAGGTCACTGCATCGTAGACGACCGCACCGGGATCGGAACCGGTCTTCTGCTTGACGATCCTGATGCCGAGTCTTTCGGCATGGATGTCCAGCTGGTCTACGGCGGCGGCACGGAAGGTATCGGCTGCCGCGAGCATTACCTTATAGCCCTTATCGGTGTAGTACTGGGCAAGCTTTGCGATCGAGGTGGTCTTTCCGACACCGTTGACACCGAGGATAAGGAACACGGTCAGCTCCCCCTTCTTCGGTACGAATTCGAAATCATGGACGTATTGGCTGAGCAGCCCCTTCATGATGCGCTGTAGATCCTCAACGGTCTTCGCCTTCTCTTCCCTGGCTGCCTTTCTCAGTGTCTCTATGACCTCATCGGTAAGTCTTGCTCCGAGGTCACCCTCAATGAGAGTGTCCTCCAGCTCCTCGAAGAACGCCTCATCTATCTTTCTTGAAGTGAAAATGCTTTTAAGCTTTTCCCTGAACTTTCTGAAAATCACAAGTAAGTCTCCTTGGCACAGTTGTAATATGCTCCGCAGGTCTTTATCAGATTCATGAGGCTCACGACGCTCACCCCTGCGGTAAATGTCGTCAGAAGCGGTCCCCATGCCTTTGTTTCGTCAGGATAAATTTTACAAAGCGATGTCGATATCGCATATAGGGAGAAGCTGAGAAAGCTGTCCCTCAGGGCCCGGTAGAAGGCATCCTTTGCATCCCTTACCCGTCCTTCCCTTCCCATCCACTCAGGCTTAAGTGACAGGGCAACGACCTCGGCTGACTGAGCTGACAGCTGATAGGTCCTGCTCATGAAGCCCGGCGCCGTCAGGGCCAGGATGATGTTCTCCTCATCACTGCTGACCGAGAGCGGAAGCCGGACGCTGTCAAGGGCGAACACGGAAAGCATGGCATCGGAGGGGGTGGAAAAGAGCGTGAAGGTCTTCTCTTCCCGCGATACCTGAACCGGAGCGACATCGATGGTACTTCCCGCTTCCACGGTGTAAACCACCCCGTCGATCTCCACATCCCCAGGAGGTGCCGCCTTGAGACGGCCGCCCTCCCGGCGAATGAAACCTGCATCTCCGAAGTAGAGCTGTCTGAAGGCCTCCATCATCGCATCATAAAGGTCTGCACCTTCATTCACGATGCTCACGTCCGATATGAAGGGCCTGAGCTCTCCGTCGAACACATGGGAGTCCAGAAACTCCAGCTGACCTTCCCTGACTGAGGAGAAGATCAGGAGGATGTCCAGCTCCTCCCGCTCCCTGGTGTATGAAAGTGCCCTTTCATCCAGGTCCTCAAAGAGGGTCTTTATGCGTTCATCGGGGCTTACGGTCACATAGCTGACGCTGTCAAAGCCATCGTAAGTGAACTCCTTTTCTTCCTCCCTTTCCTTTTCTCCCACCAGATTCCGGTGGTCATTCTGCCTTGCGGCCTTCTCAGCTGCCTTCTCAAGCCGGTCGGCCTGGATTTCTTCCAGGCGTTCGGATGAAAGCCCCGCCTCTGTGAATGAGGAAAATGAGGCCTTCAGGTCCTCCTCCAGATAAGAAGGAACACCGTAGAGGCCCACCCTCAGCGCCTCGGCACCGAGGGATGACGCAAGAAGTGTCAGCAGCAGAAAAAGGAGGACCTTTCTCAAGCTTCCTGTTCCTTGACCCAGTTGAGGTAGGTCTCAATGAACTGATCGAGGTCTCCGTCCATTACGGCATTGATGTTACCGACCTGAACTCCGGTCCTGTGGTCCTTGACCATGGTATAGGGCTGGAAGACGTATGACCTGATCTGGGAGCCCCAGGCGATGTCCTTCTTGGCGATCGCATTCTTCTGATGCTCCTCCTCCCTCTGCTTCTGGTAGTACTCGTAGAGTCTGGAACGGAGCATCTTGAAGGCCACATCCTTGTTCATGAACTGGCTGCGCTCGTTCTGGCACTGTACGACGATACCGGTGGCGTAGTGCGTGATTCTGACGGCCGAGTCGGTCTTGTTGACGTGCTGACCGCCCGCACCGCCGGCACGGTAGGTATCAAGACGGTAGTCCTCAGGCTTCAGCTCGATCTCGATGTCGTCATCGATGACGGGTGAAGCATAGACACTGGTGAAGGAGGTATGCCTTCTCTTCTGTGAATCGAAGGGTGAGATTCTCACCAGGCGGTGTACGCCTGCCTCTCCCTTGAGATAACCAAAGGCATAGGCTCCGCTCACCCTTACAGTGGCACTCTTGATGCCGCCCTCATCCTCCAGGAGGTCGAGGACTTCACTCTTGAAGCCGTGGCGCTCACACCATCTGAGGTACATTCTTAGGAGCATGTTGGCCCAGTCGCAGGCCTCCGTGCCGCCCGCACCGGCGTGAATCGAGAGGAACATGTCGTTCTTGTCGAATTTACCGTCCAGCAGGGTCTTGAGCTTAAGCGGTCTGTAGGCCGCATCGATCTGGTCGATCTGGGCACAGAGCTCTGCTTCAAGATCGGGATCCTCCTCACCGGAGTATAATTCAATGAGCTCACCCACATCATCGATCTCCTTGATGAGATCCTTCCAGGGGTAGTAGCTGTCCTTAAGTGCGTTAAGCTCGGCAAAGACCTTTTCCGCATTCTGCTTGTCATCCCAGAAACCGGGTTCCAGGGTCTTCTTTTCCGTTTCGGCTATCTTATCTGTGATCCCGGAGGAGTCAAAGACGCCTCCATACGTTGTAGGCTTCTTCTTTTACGGTATCGTAAACGGATTTATTGTGTAAAAACATTCTTCTTCTCCTTATTATCCATAATCCTTGTAATGATATTAAATGTATAAACGCTATCCTTCTCAATGTCCAGCTCAAAGCTCAGATCAGCCCTGGTGCATAGGTAGAACTGCTCCGAACCGAGGGTAGTCACCTCGGTCTGGAAGCGGTTCTCCTCCCTAACGCTGAAGGCATTTCCGCTGGCAAAGGAAAGCACGACGGAGCGCTGGGAATCGGAAAACCTCACGTTCCTTATGTCGTTGAGGGACTCACCGATGAGGGGTCCCCTCTTCTGGTCATAGCTGTAGGCGAAGGCGCCTGGCAGGGTGAAATAGACCCTTGAAAGGTATGTGCCCTTTATGGGCTCCGAGCCGGTGTTGTAAACCGTGACCGAAAGATGGAGGTTCTGACTCGACATCCTGTAGTGCTTCGTTATCTGGAAGTCATCCTCTTCATAAACGAAGTTGTACTCGCTCCGGCTCTTGCCGAGGATCTCGGCATCAAAGACCGCATCCCTGAGATCAATACTCCTCCCGTTGATCGTGATAACATCGGTAAAGGAGCGCTTCTTCTCCTGCCTGACGCTCTCCTTGTTCCAGGGGGAGACAGTGTCGAAAACGTTTAAGAGCAGTTCCCTTGAACAGTATTCATGGACACTGGCACCCCTGGGGGCGAAGACCGCAGAGGCATTCTTTGTGACGCAGAAGATCTCATCCTCCCCGTCGTCATCGATGTCGGCAGAGGGCTGACGCACCATGCTTTCAGCCATCATGTACTCGCACTCAAGCAGTGTCTGGTAGTATGCCCTGTGCTCGGTGAGACGCAGGTTGGAGGCATTGGTGTCACATAGGAACATGGTTCCTGCAGGAATGGTTGCAAGTCTGTCCGTAACGCTCTTTTTCAGCGTGCGGTCCTTCCTGCACTCCCCTGCCGACTCACCAAGTGCATTGACCCTGTTGAGATAGTAGCGGTAGTTCCCGTCCCTGACTAAAGCCTCGGGGAAGGAGCGGAGGCTTCCGGAGGAGGCATCGCGGCCATACCATCCGTGCTCGAGATATCCCACCCGGGAAGGACGCAGCTGGTGGGGAAGCATCAGGGTGGCTCCCCTTCTCACGGCAGCGTCGAACACCGTCGTGAAGACCAGGTGGAGTCTTTCATCATCCTCCCTGTTGTAGCTGGCACCCTGACAGAGCTGATCGAGATTGATCATGAAGACCAGTTCATCGTCATCGCCTGCCGAGAGCACTGCCGATTCCAGACCGGAAATAAGCTCATCAAGCTTTATCTCGTTCTGGCCGTACATGCTCACAAGGCGTGAAGCGGCATCTGCGGCAGGTATGACGTCTATGCGTTTACCGAGCTCGGTCATTCTGAAGGGACCTGCCGCACATACTGTTTTGGTAATTGCGTTGTACGATGAAATGACAATCCGGTCCAGGGAGATCGTCTTCATCGCAGAAACGATTGAAGGCGCCCAGATCTCCCCGTAGCACCAGAGTGAGGTTGCCCTGACTCCGTATGTCTTCCTTATCAGCGTGGTGTTCCTGTCGATTATCCCGGAACGGTCCTTGAACTGCATCAGGGGAAGGATTGTCTGGTTGTATGAGGACGTGAACATCTCCACCCTGCCGTTTTTGGCAAGAGTGGAGATCAGAAGGTTCACCTCGGGTGTGTTCTGCGCCATGTACTTTATCATGGCACTGGAGAGAGCGGCCGAAAGGGTCACGCCCTCAGTGTTGTACACATAGGTGAACACTGGTTTGATGATACAGCCCAGCGCCCGCTTGAAAACCGCGGGCGGCAGGGCCTGTGATGTCTGAGTGTAGAGTCCCAGAGATAGTTTCATCTTACCTCTTCACAAAACACTTCTGAGGACAGGCCTGGGAAGCGGCCTCAAGCTCGGAAGTATCCTTTGAGTAATCGATCCTTGAGAGGAAGTTCTCAACGACACAGCCTGATGCGGGGAACTTGTTCTGACAGATCCTGCAGCCGATACAGCCTGCCTGACATGCCTTCTTGACCTTGGCTCCCATCTCGTGGTTGTTGCATGCGACAACCATCTTTGCCGATGCCGGAATCATCTTTATGACGCCGGTGGGACATACGGTCGTGCACTTCCTGCAGCCGATGCACTTCTCGGGATCGACACTGATCATGTTCTTCTCATCACGGCTGATGGCACCTGCGGGACAGACGCTCATGCAGGAACCGAGGTGAAGACAGCCCTCCTTACAGGCATTGGGTCCTGCCTGCAGGAGGTATGCCGCATTACAGTCCTGAATGCCCCTGTATGCGAAGCTCTGAACCGTGATTTCAGCGTTTCCCTGACAGTGGACTAAGGCAACCATGCGCTCCTTCTCACTGACTGAGACACCCATGATCTCACCCATCTTCTTTGAAAGCGCGCTTCCGCCGGGGGAACAGAGACCGATCTCGGCCTCACCCGAACAGACTGCAGCCGCATAGGCCGCACATCCGGCATAGCCACAGCCGCCGCAGTTGGCGCCGGGCATGACTGCTTCCATCTTTACGAGCTTCTCGTCCTTTTCGACGCTGAGCTTCTTATCTGCAACTGCAAGACCGAGTCCGAGGAGAAGGCCAAGGACCGCAATGACGATGATTGCTGCGATTATTTCCATAGTATTCTTCCTCCTTATACCAGATGCAGATTTGTGATAAGCGACTTGTCGAAGGCCATGAAGGCAAGTGCCATGAGACCTGCGGAGATGAATGCGATGGGAATACCCCTATAGGACTTCCTCACCGGTGTCATTTCCAGCTTCTCACGGATATTGCTCATCAGGACGATGGCAAGGGTGAAGCCGAGACCTGCGGCAAGCCCTGCGAAGAAGCTCTGCAGCAGGTTGTAGCCCTCATCGATGTTGATGATCGCGATACCGAGAACCGCACAGTTCGTGGTGATGAGCGGGAGGAAGATACCCAGGGCCTTGTAGAGCGCAGGGCTCATCTTCCTGACCACCATCTCGACAAGCTGTACGAGGGCAGCGATGACCAGGATGAATGCGACGGTCTTGAGATACTCGATTCCGAAGGGAACAAGCAGGAAGTAGTAGACCATGTAACACACGACGGAGGCTACTGCCGTGACGAACGTCACCGCCATGCCCATTCCGATGGCTGATTCACTGTTCTTCGAAACACCGATGAAGGGGCAGAGGCCCATGAACTGGACCAGGATGAAGTTCTGTACGAATACATATGTGATGATTATTCCGATATAACTCATGATCAAGCCCTCCCGGCCTTTCTGTCACCCATCCAGTTGAAGAACGCCTTCAGGTAGCCCATGACGAGCAGCGCACCGGCGGCCAGGGTCATTACCCTGATCGGGGATGAGCTGAGTCCGGGCAGGGTGATGATTACCCTTGCGCTCTCACTGAGATTGATGAGTGTGATCTGTCCTGCACCGAGGATCTCCCTGATGGCCGCGATGAGGCAGAGAGAAAGGGTGAAGCCGATTCCCATGCCGATGGCATCGAGGGCGGAGTCGAGCACGGTGTTCTTGTTTGCGAACGCCTCGGCACGTCCGAGGATGATGCAGTTTACGACGATGAGCGGCAGGTACACGCCGAGGGCTGAATAGACAGCCGGCACGTAGGCGTGCATCACCATCTCAACGATCGTTACGAACGATGCGATGATTACGATGTAGGCGGGGATTCTGATTGAATCAGGGATGACCTTCCTCAAAAGCGAGATGAGTATGTTGGAGCAGAGGAGTACGAAGATTACACCGGCTCCCATACCGATCGCATTGAAGACCTGAGTCGTTACACCCAGGGTGGGACACATGCCCAGCATGATGATGAATACCGGGTTTTCCCTGAAAATGCCTTTAGTTAGTTCCTTGGTATGTGACATCATTTACCTCCCAGGCCCTTCACGTATTCAGAGCCCTGACGGATAGCACCGGAAACACCGGTGAAGGTGACAGTTGCACCTGACACGAGCGAAGGATCGGCAAGATCGTTCTTGGATGAGGGAAGGGGCTTTGCACCTCCGAGGCCCTCGAACTGAGCCATGTACCAGCTCTCCTCACTCTTCTTTCCGAGTCCCGGAGTCTCACTGTTAGCCATCATCTTGGCACCGATGACAGCGCCGTCGGTGTCATAGGATGCGACGAGAGTGATGGGACCGCCGTAACCGTTTGAGGTGATCTCGAGGACGTAGCCCTTAATCTCCTTGCCTTCAACGAGCGTGATGCTGTAGTTGATGCCGGCCCCGTTTCCTTCCCTCTTCTCTCCGAGGTCGAAACCGCCGCTGATGTCCATCAGGGCAGCACTGGTCTCCTTCAGGGCATTGGCCGCGATCTGGGGAGCAGTGATGGCATTGATGCCTGCCAGAAGTCCCGCTGCAACGGCACAGATACAGAACAGGACTGATGCGATCTTAAGATACTGTTTCATCACTTCTTCTCCTTTACAGGCTTAACATAGCCGAACTTCTTCGGCCTGATGTACCTGTCGATCGTCGGTGTGACGATGTTCATCAGGATGATTGCAAGGGATGTACCCTCGGGGAGGGATCCGAAATACCTGAAGAGGAAGGTCAGGAAGCCGCAGCCTGCTGCGAAGATGACCTGTCCCTTTATTGTGGTGGGTGTGGTTACCCAGTCGGTTGCCATGAAGAAGGCACCGAGCATGAGACCGCCGGTGAAGAGCGGGGTCAGGATCTCACCATGGAAGAGGCCCATGCCTGCGGGAATTCCGCCGAAGATCCAGGCAAGCAGTGCGAAGGATCCGATGTAGACGACGGGAATGTGCCAGGTGATGATGCCTGCGGCGATGAGGAAGATTCCGCCCACGATGAGAAGCAGTGCACTGACTTCACCGATACATCCGGCCTGATTACCGAAAAAGGCATCGATCGTGTACGGTGAAAGACCGGTCTTCTCACTTAAGGAAGCGGCCATCGGGGTAACGGGCACGTTTGCACCTGAGAGGCGTGAGTCGATCGAACCGGAGGCGCCGCCGACCAGAGCCGTCTTGGCTGCGGAAAGCATCGTGGCACCGGATACGGTATCGACAGCGGAATACTCACTTATGAAAGTGCTTACCTCGGATGCGAGGACCGCATTGATGAGATCATGGTAGTTGTCGTTGATTTTTGAGGGCAGCTCGAACTCATAGTACGTCGCACCGGCAAAGTGACGGGCACCGCCGAAGAGGTCAGGGTACTTTGCGATGATGCCGTCTGCCCATGCGCCCATCTCCTCAACGGGGATTCTGTCGACGGGGTAATCGACGGTGACGAATTTGTTGGCGATTGAGGTGGCACCGGAGAAATCACCGGCAGTGTACTCAACACCGGAGATCTTCGTTGCGGAGGATACCGCATCGACCAGGACCACATCGGCCTTCATGACGCTTTCAAGCTCTGCCTTCAGGAGGGACACAAGTCCGTCGTGGTAAGCATCCTTGATCTTTTCGGGGAAGACGAACTCGATGTTGGAGTCGTTGAAGAAGTACGTGACGCCGTTGAAGAGGCCGGGGTAATCGGCGATGATGCCGTCTGCCCAGGCGCTCATGTCAGCCTGAGTTAGTCTGTCGGTCTGGTAATCAACGGTTACATACCTGTTTGCGATAGCGATCGTGCCGCCGAAACCGCTGGGCTGGAAGGTCTGCTTGGTTGCGGCCGATACGGCATCAACCACGGCATTCTTCCTGATGAGCTTTGAAAGCTCTGTTTCCACGATGGAGCATACCATGTCGTGGTAGTCGTTTCCGAGGGTGTCGTAAAGCTCGATCTCGATGTTTCCGTTGCCGCCCGATACGGATGCGCCCTCGAAGAAGACCGTGTAATCGTCCTCAAGGGAGGCGACGAACTTCTGAATCATTTCGTCGGAGATGATCTCTGCAGGATAGGTGACGGTAACATACTTATCGGTGATGGAGACGCCTGCGCTGTATCCTGACTCGTCGAATGTGAGGTCCGTGGTCTTGGTTGCACCGCTGGTGGCATCGACCTCACCCGTGACGAGCTCTGCAAGTCTTGTGCGGATGAAGGAGATCATGGGAGCATGCATTTTCTCGGGAAGTGCGTCGGCAAGCTCCAGCTCGTAATATCCCCTGCCCTCGAAGTGGCCTGCGCCCTCAAAGAGCTCAGGATAGGAATCGATGAGGCCATCGGCCCATGCGGAGAACTCTGCGGCTCCGAGGCCTTCGGGATAGTCAATGGTAATGTACTGGTTCGTGATGGAAATCGATCCGCCGAAGCCGCTGTCAGCAGTGGTGGAAACGGTTGCGGAAGATACCGCATCTGCTTCCTCATCCTCTGCCGCAGATCCGATCAGGGATACGATCTCGCCCTTCACTACCGAGTTATAGAGGTCATGGAGGTTATCGCCGATCTTCTCAGGAAGGCTGAACTCATAGTAACCGCCTTTGCCGACAAAGTGCGTTGCACCGGCAAAAAGCTCGGGATAGGAAACGATGACGCCGTCCGCCCAGCGGGCCATGTCATCGGCAGTGAACCTGTCAGCGGGGTAATCGACGGTGATGAACTTATTGGCAATCGTCGTCTTTCCCTCGAAGCCGTCTGCACGGTAGCTTACGCCGCTGATCTTCGTGGCGGCGGAAACCGCATCCGCGGCAGGCGCAATGGCAAGGTAGTTGGAAATCTCGGTGCGGATGATCGAGATGATTCCCTTATGGTAGAGATCGTTGATCTTTGAGGGGAACTCGAACTCGAGGATGCCGGAGCTGTTGAAGAAGTGTGTGACGCCGGAGAAAACCTCGGGGTACTTGGCGATGACCGCATCGGCCCAGGCTGAGATGTCATCCTGGCCGTAACCGGCGGGGAAATCAACCTGAACGAACTTGTTTGCGATTATGATCATGCCGCCCTGACCGTTGGGCTCAGCCGTCGTGAGCGTGGCTGCCGATACCTCATCAGCACTCTGAACGATGGCCTCCTGAGTGCGTCCGGGAAGCACGTAATCGGTCTGAAGCGCTCCTGGGAGCACGAATGTGCTCATCAGGGTCGTGAAGCTGAAGAAGACGAAGACACGTCCCGCAAGGGCCGGGTTCATCCAGTTGCAGCCAAGACCGCCGAAGGTCCACTTGACGACGAGGATGGCGAATACGGATGCGAGCACGGGCACGTAAAGGGGCACCGTGGGAGGCATGTTCATGCCTATCAGAAGACCGGTGACCAGCGCGGAGCCGTCACTGAGGGTCTTTTCCTTACTGACAAGTCCAAGAAGGTACTCGGTCAGGAGGGATGAGGCGATGGATACGAGCAGTACGATAAGCGCGCTGAGTCCGAAGGACCAGACGCCCCAGGCCGCTGCGGGAAGCAGTGCGCAGGTGACGAGCAGCATGCTCCGTCTTATCGAATTGCCGGAATGTACGTGAGGACTTACTGAAACGGTTTTCATTTTTTTCTCCCCATTTTCTTACCGAGTTTGAAACCCTGGACGAGCGGAAGGTGGGCCGGACAGATATATGCACAGCAGCCGCATTCCTTACAGTCCATGAGTCCGAGCTCCATGGCTGTCTGGTAGTTTCCGTACCTGATGTTCCTGAACATCTTGTTGGGCATGAGGCCCATCGGGCAGTGCTGGACGCACTGGCCGCATGATACGCAGACTCCGGTGTCGATCTTCACCGGAAGGAGTGCAAGGATTCCGGAGGAGCCCTTGGTGACGGGCGTGTCCTCGTCGGCAAAGGCAAAGCCCATCATGGGACCGCCTGAAACCAGCTCGCCGATCTCCTCCGTATTGTATCCGCCTGCAGCGGCGATCAGGTCGGAGGTCTTCGTTCCGATCGGGGCAAGGAAGTTGCCCGGCTTCGTTATGCCCTCACCGCTGACGGTGATGATTCTCTCGATCAGGGGCTTATGGAAGACCGCGGCTTCATAGACCGCATATGTGGTTCCGATGTTGCATACCACTGCACCGATGTCGATCGGAAGCTTTCCTGAGGGAATCTCACGTCCGATCGTGGCCTTCAGAAGCTGCTTTTCATCGCCCTGGGGATACTTCATCTTCAGTGTCATGACCTCGATGGGATATCCCTTGACGGAGATGAGCTCCTCAAGGTGCTTTATGGCATCGGGTTTGTTTGCCTCGACGCCGATGATTATCTTTTTGGGAGAAAGAATCCGGTTAAGGACCATGATTCCATCAAGGGCACCCTCTGCCCTTTCCATCATCAGACGGTAATCGGCGGTGAGATAGGGCTCACACTCGACTCCGTTGATCACAAGCACATCGACGCTCTTGCCGGTGGGGATCGAAAGCTTGACCGATGTGGGGAACGTGGCACCGCCCATACCGACTATGCCCATGTCCTTCACGAGGCCCAGAAGCTCGGCCGGGGTATTCTCCTGCCAGTCATATTTCTTCTGATACATCTCGGGCTGTACTTCATCGCTTTTGATGACAAGTGCGTCCGCAACGGCACCGCTGGCCAAACGAACCTTTCTTACATCAGCTACGACACCGGAAACCGGACTGTGGACGTCTGCTGAGATGAAAGAAGCTGCCTGACCCACCTTCTCGCCCTTCTCAACCCTGTCTCCCTTCTTCTTAAGGCACGCTGCAGGTGCACCGAGATGCTGGGACATAGAGACGACCAGTTCGGACGGAACGGGAAGAACCTGGATCCTTCCCTCTTTAGCCAGAGACTTCTTATCGGCAGGATGCACGCCACCTCTTCTGAATGTGGAAATCCGACCCATGATATTCTCCTTATTGTATTAGTTACCAAGCTAATATCCTATCATTTATTTTCATATGAGTGAACCACAGAATTGCAGGGATACATCGAAAATAATGAATGAACCAAAGGGGCTTAATTCAAAAGAGTTTGACTTGAGGCACTCTTACGGATATGATTTTTTCCATGAACAGGGTCTTCAGGTTTGCATTTTCAAAGCTCAGAGGGGTAAAAGTGTATGCCCTGGTCGGTCGCTCAGGCACCGGCAAGAGCCATCACAGCAAGCTGCTGGCCCAGAAACACCACATCGACCTGATAATAGACGACGGACTCCTGATCAAAGGTGACAGGATCCTGGCAGGCCGCTCGGCCAAGCGGGATCCCAACTTCATAACGGCCGTCAGGACGGCTGTCTTTGATGACGACAGCCACAGAGAGGACGTGCAGGCGGCGCTTTTAAGGGAGAAGTACAAGAAAATCCTCATAATCGGAACCAGCGAGAAGATGATCAATAAGATCACGGCACGCCTGGAGCTTCCTGCAGTCACGAGGGTCTTCCACATCGAGGAAATCGCAACCCAGGAGGAAATCGAGACGGCGATGAGGATCAGGTTCACGGAGGGCAAGCATGTAATCCCCGTTCCCTCGATCGAGATAACAAGGTCCTATCCCCAGATCGTCTACGACTCGATCAAGGTCTTCTTCGGAAGGAAGGCACCCTTCAGGAAGGAACAGGGCTTTGAAAAGACCATCGTCAGGCCTGAGTTCTCCCGTCCGGGCAAGGACACTCTCAATGAAGTCACCCTGAATCAGATGGTGAAGCACTGCATCGATGAGTATGACAAGGTGATCAAGGTGAAGAAGGTCCGCCTCATTCAGGACAGGGGCAACACCTACAGTCTTTCCATAACGCTTCAGGTACCCCTCAGGCACTACATCGGACAGTCGATGAGCGAGCTTCAGAACTACATCTCGGACTGTATCGAGAAGTACGGCGGAATCATAATCAACGGTGTCTCCATAGAAATCGAGGAGTGGGGATAAAAAAACACGCCGTGTTTCAGGCGTGTCATATGCTCACATGTCATGAGCCTCTGCGGAGGTCTTTGCATCCCCCGGGGATCCGACTGCGGCGGGTGCTTTCTTCTTAGCCTTCCGCTGCACGGTGTTTTTCTGTCCCTTTGGGGTCTTTTTCCTGGAAGCCTGCTTCCTTCTTGCCCTGTGACCGAGATGGGCAAGGATGTACTCAGCTGCCTTTTCGATCTCATAATTCGGGGGTGTAAGGGGTGCAAGCAGCACTTTTATCTGTCTGTATACCTCTTTTCTGAGCTCCTCATAGGGAAGATCCCCGTTTTCGAGCACGATGACGGAGCGGGCCAGATAGCTGATCATCTCGGCAGCTCCCACATCCTTTCCGCCCTGACTCCTGGCGGCCCTGACCTTCTCATCCAGCTCGGCGAGATCACTGAGCATACTGTCATATTTCATGTACTGAGAGATGCACGGGGCAATCAGCGGAAGCAGCTTATAGCTGTTGAGGAGCATGAAAATGGTCCTCGCGTTTCCGCTTGCCAGGATCTTGCTAACCTCATCGGTGAGCCTTGAGGTCGATACGGTGCTGATGGCCCTGTGGTCACGCCAGATCGCGAAGCGGACGCCCAGCACCAGGGAAAAGCCCGTCGTCGCCTGATACTTGATCGCCCTTACCATCCTCACCGGATCCTCGGTAAAGGTGTACTTCAGCGGGATCAGGGAACGGATGCGCTTCTTCTCAAAGTCCGCCATGGAATCATTGAAGTCAATGAGATGGCCGTCCTGGGGGTTGTAATAGAGACTGTTTATCGAGAAGTCACGACGATGGGAATCCTGCTCCATGGTGCCGAAGATGTTGTTGTTCCCCTCCCCGAAGTTTTCCTCATCGGAGCGGAACGTGGTCACCTCGATTATCTTGTTGTTGAAGAATATGTGCACGATGCGGAAGCGGCGCCCGATGATGCGCGAATTCCAGAAGAGACGCTGGATCTGTCTGGGTGAAGCGCTGGTCGCGATATCGAAGTCCTTGGGAGCACGGCCGAGCATCAGATCCCTTATGGCTCCGCCCACGATATATGCCTTTTCCCCGTTTGCCTGAATGCGGCGGATGACCCAGAGCGCATCCTTGTCGATCTGGGAATTTCTTATGGGGTGTTCATCATGTGTGTATACTTTCGCAACAGGGATGTTACGCCCCCTGCTGTCGGTCTTATATCTGGTAAACATCAGCAGTATTCTACAATCGAGTGTTGAAAATGGCAATATAAGAAAAGGGACCAACTTTCCTGCTGGTCCCTTTCGAGGTGTCGATCGGATTCGAACCGATGAAAGACGGTTTTGCAGACCGTTCCCTTAGGCCACTTGGGTACAACACCTTGGTTACAGTGATAATTTACCAAATCCGGAAGAATAATTCAACCCTCATTTTATAATTCGTTTGACATGGACGGCACATGTGGGGAAAATGAAAGTACGAGGTATTGAAATGAAGAAAATTCTTACAATAGTTCTTATTCTTGTTTTCACGGTTTTCTCGCTCTATGCGTTCGACGATCTTGATGATGATGACGGATTCTACTCGTTTTCAAACATCACCACCGGATACGGAGCCGTCTATAACAGCAATTCCGGCCTGATAAACTCCATCGACCTGGGTTTCAGCTTCAACTTTGCGGGAATGGATGACACCCGCTCCTTCGGAATCGGCCTCGGTACCAGATGTGACGTTCTCTTCGGTGCCGGAAACAACAGAAGGTTCATCGGAGTGGACTGTCTGATCGGCCCCTTCTTCAACTTCAGACTTAGTAAGGCCACATCCATAAATCTCACCGTCGGCCCTGATTTCGGAGCCTACACCTACGGAAACAACACCGATTACTTCGCAATCGGTCCCGGAGCGGACGTATCAGTCGTACTGACACCTCCCACCATGAACGTTTTCTCATTTGCGGCAGGCATCGTCGGTTCAGCCAAGTTCCCCGTCTCTTCCTATGACAGTTCAATGTATTTCAGCGCTATTCCGTATGTCGCATTCAACTTCAACTTCACGCCGGCACCGTATTACTACTACCCTTATGGAGCACTGGTGATATACTAGAAGGTGTTGCTGAGCACATCATCAGTGCGGCATTTGACTCGCTCTGACAAAAGGGGCTGTTCCACTCAATGGCAGTGAACAGCTCTTTATTTATGCCTGATCACTGAGAATGTCATCAGCCACATCAAGAAGGGTCCTGAACGAGTGATCGCACTGGAGATATGCATAACTCTTCGTACGCTTGAAAACCAGGCCGTGCTCTGCCCTCTCGACCGAGTAGAAGCCTCCGCCTATTCTGGGATTGTCAAAGGAGGTGAAGGCATTTGCATAGACGACCGAGCGGCTTTCCCCTCCCGGAATTATGTCGGTAAGCAGGCCGTCGAAGGCTCCGTGGTGGTTCATCATGCCAAAGCCGGCGGTCAGGGAGAATACCTGCGGAGTTCCTCCCTCGTAAAGTGCCCAGGGTGAGTCCATGCGTCCAAGGTAGTTGAAGGCAAGGTCCACGTGCGGAAAGCGGATGACATCATCGGGGAGCCTGCTTGAGGGCGAAGGGAAAAACGAACACCAGAGCAGCTGCTGACGGGGATTGATGACGGTGGTCCACCCTATCTCGTCATCACCCTTCAGCCGTCCCATCACATAGTCGTAGGTACCTGTGGGCCCGGGTATGTATGAGAGATCGGCACTCTGTCCCCTGAGACCCGGAGCATGCTTCAGGTCATTGAATTTTACGCCGCTTCTGAGCCTGTTGAAGGCGACCTCCCTGAGATTGGGAGGATATGCGGAGAACTCCGCCGGGGATGAGGAGATGAGACACCCCGATTCCAGAAACGGGGACTGCAGCATCGCATGCACCGAGACGTTGTACTCCAGTGGTATCTCATCGGTGTTGGTTATCCTTATATATGTATACAGTACGGGATGGGAGGGAAGCATCAGGTCAAGCTTCGTGAGCCTGTAGCGGTTTCCCATCTCCCTGGACTTCATTTCCGAGACCCTCCAGACACCGCCGTAACGGCTCTCGCTGCCATAGCGGCGGAGCATCCAGCAGGTTGTGGTGGAAAGAATGTGCTCCTCAGAGGAGGAAGGGAAAGTGAAGTATATCCCACCGGCGGTATAGGTTCTCTGCTTGCTCTTGTACCAGTCTGTGTTCTCATCGGAGAGCACACCGCTTCCGATCCCGCGGAAGTACGGAATTGAGACGGCGTTGACACGCCCTCCCTGCACGTTCGCGGCACTGAGTTCGATGGCGATCTCCCCCTGATCCTCGATGACTGCCCTGATGGAATCATTACTCATGATGGTGGCGTTCCGGGAGGCCCATAACGGTATGCGGCGTATATCCATGTTTGCAAAACTTCCTTTTCACCATATACTATAACATGGAGTGCCTTAATTAAAGGAGAGTTTAATGATCACGATCAAAAACAACATGTTTCACCTTGCAACGGCAAACACCAGCTACATCTTTTTCATCAACAGTCTGGGGCTTGCGGAACATCTGTACTACGGCAAGAAGCTGAGAAATCCGGAATATGACATTCCCTCCCTCAGGGAGAAGCATGTGGGTCCGCGGGTCAATGAAACCTCCCTCACTCCCGATGATCTGACAATCCAGCCGGTAAACCTCATGAGTGAATTCTCCACCGAGGACAAGGGCGATTACAGGACTCCGTCAATCGCGGTCAGCACAGGCAGGAAGAAGCTCCGCACCCTCGACCTCAGATTCTCCGGCTACACCTCCTTTACCGGGATCCAGCGCTTTTCATCACCCCTGTTCCAGGCACTCGGCAGTGACCAGAACACATGCGGCGTCTCACTGGAGTTCAGGGATCCCGTGGCAGGTGTGAAGGCAACCTTCCTCTACACCCTCTTCGATGACAGCGACGTCATCACGAGAAGAGTGGTAATTGAAAACATCTCATCGGAGCCGATGACGCTCAGAAGCGCATACTCACTGCAGCTCGACCTTCCCGGCCATGATTACGAGCTAATCACCTTCACAGGAGCCCAGCTCAGGGAAAGGAAGGAAACAAGACAGACAATCACATACGGGAAGTACGTGAATGAATCAAGGAGAGGTGCATCCTCCGCAGAGGCCAATCCCGGGATAATCCTTAAAAGTATCCATGACGGTCAGTGCTATATGACCAACCTCATCTATTCCGGCTCTCACAGGGAGGTCGTGGAGGTCAATCAGTTCGGAAAGACCCATGTGCTTTCAGGCATCAACGATGACACATTCGAAGCAGATCTTGCTCCAAACAGTGCATTTGAGACTCCTGAGGCCATCATGCTCTACTCTCATCTGGGACTTGACGACCTTGCGGACAAGTCCCACCGCTTCATAAGGGAACACATCCAGAGGGGGCCCTGGAAGGACAGGCTCCGCCCGGTTGCATTCAATACCTGGGAGGCGGTCCACTTCGATTTCGAGGAGCGAAAGCTCTCAGGGCTCATCAAACAGGCAGCGGAGCTCGGCATTGAGGTCTTCGTGCTCGATGACGGGTGGTTCGGAGCCAGGAACGATGACACCTCATCCCTCGGGGACTGGCAGGTCAACACGCTGAAGATTCCCGGCGGCCTTGCCACCGTGTCTAAGGAGTGCCACAGGCGCGGCATGATGTTCGGACTCTGGCTTGAGCCGGAGATGGTAAGCCTCAACTCCTACCTTTACAGGAAGCATCCCGACTGGATGCTTGGGGACCCGTCCAGAAAGAGCCACGCAGTTTCCCGCAATCAGTACTTCCTGGACATAACCCGGGACGACGTTCAGGACTATCTCATATCCACGATGAAGCATCTCATCCAGAATGCCAACGTCGATTACATCAAGTGGGACATGAACCGCCATCTGAGCGACATGTACTCGGCTAATCCCGAGATCATGAACATGGGTGAATACCAGCACCGCTACATCCTGGCCCTCTACAGGATTCAGAAGTCCCTGGCAGTGACCTTCCCCAATCTCTTCATCGAGAACTGTGCATCCGGAGGTGCCCGTTTCGATCTGGGAATGCTATGCTACGGCTCCGCGATCTGGACGAGCGACTGCTCCGACCCGATCGAGCGTATTCCCATAATAGAGGGTACATCGATGCTCTATCCCTTAAGTGTGTGCGGTACAAGCGTATCAACATCGCCCAATTACGCCACCTTCCGCTCCACCGATCTGGAGACCAGGTTTGCAGTTGCCCTCTTCGGGGTGCTCAACTACTCCATCGACATAATGAAGTTCAGCGACAGGGAGAAGGCAGCCGTGAAGGATCAGGTGGAGTTCTACAGACAGTACCGCCAGATCCTGCAGTTCGGCATCTTCCGTAAGGAAGTAAGGGGCAACATAACGGTCTGGAGCGCGGCCACCCCCGACCGCTCCGTCATCCTTGTCCTCTACGTCCAGACCCTAATGAGGTCAAACTGTGAGGATGACATACTCACGGTATCACAGGCAGATGAGAACTTTGTCTACAGGGTCGTCCGCCGCGATGACAGGGCACCTGTATGGGACATCGGCAGTGATGTAAGCAAATTCAAGAAGGAAGAGGAGAGCTATGAGGTTACCGGAGACACCCTTAAGTGGGCAGGTATCAAGCTTTCCGACAAATGCTCCGGGTCGGGCTACAGGAACGGCATGAGGGTCATGCCGGACTTCTCGTCCCGTGTCTATATCATCAAGAAAATCTGAGGAACAATCATGAGCACAAACACCATAGTGGTAGCAGGAGGCGGTGTATTCGGCACCGCCATAAGCGAACGCCTGGCCTGGAACAGTGACAACCGCGTCATCATCCACTCCGTGGAGGAGGACGTGGTCGCTTCTATCAACAGTGAGCACAAGAACAGAAAGTACTTCCCCACGAGGTTCCTGAACCGAAGTCTTACCGCAACGGGAGACTTCAGTGTCTTCTCCGAAGCAGACGAGATATTCCTCGTCATTCCGTCAAAGGCAATAGTACCCTTCTCCAGGGAAATCAGGAAGTATACGGCGGACAGGGAGCCCCTGGTCATAAATCTGGCAAAGGGCATGAGCGATGACGGTGCGTTCATCACCGAGAAGATCCCCTTCAGCCGGACTGCAAGCATGAAGGGTCCATCCTTCGCCATTGAAGTCCTCAACGGCTTTCCGACGGCCTTCACCTTCGGAGGAAAGGAAGAGGACTATGAGCTTGTAAGGAAAAAGCTCTTCTGCAACACCGGTCTCACGCTGGACCATGCGGATGACATCAGGGCGGTTGAACTCACCTCCATCCTTAAAAACATGTATGCAATTGCCATCGGACTCGTATCAGGACGTTACAACAGCCCGAACGTGGACTTCCTGATATACACCAAGGCAGTCAACGAGATGAGGGGCTTTTTAAAGCTCTTTGAGTGCGATGAGGAAGTCATCTTCCGTTACTGCGGAATCGGGGACCTGGGACTCACGGGCCTCAACGACCTCTCCAGGAACAGGACCTTCGGCATGCTCATCGGTAAGGGCTTCGGCCATGAGAACGGGGAAAGCGCAACGGTAATCGAGGGCTACAGGACCATCAAGCTCTTCGGTGAAATGACCAAAAAGCAACACCTGGAAAAGAAGTTTCCGCTGGTTCAGGCACTCTACAGACTCATGTACGAGGGCTCATCCCTCAACGAATATCTGATGGCGGTACTCGAGTAGTGGACTTCATCCTGCCATACCGGGAAGCGGAGGAAATCCTCAGAAAGGACATATGCACGATCACTCAGCGCGGCACCTTCGATGAAGATGGCCGTCATCCCCTCTCCCATGCCTTTGAGGACAAGGGCATCATGCTGGGCCTTCTCATCGCGGAAACCAGGACAGGGGAAAAGATCTCCCTCCGCGCCTTTTCCGGAGCCCTTGACGGAGAGTACATCGTCAAAGGCTACGTGCCTCCATGCTTCTCAGCAAGGGAGTTTGAGGAGATTGTAAGGGAGTATGATACCATGCTCCACTGCTACAGCGACAGAATCGAGCATGGTGAGGAAGATCTTGTTCCCATCAGAAGATCCCTTTCCAACGAGTGTCTTTCGAAGCTTAAGGGGATATACCGCTTCAGCTCCCTTAAAGGCAGCTTCGGCTTTTCCGACATAGACGTCAGCTACGTCACGGGCATGGGGGACTGTGCGACGATAAAGCTGCTTTCATACTGTTTCCGTAAGGGCTTCACACCCGTATCCCTTGCCGAAATCTTCGTGGGCAGGGACAGCGAGGGCAGGAAGAACGGTGTGCTCTATCCTCCATGCGACGAGAAGTGCCGCCCCCTGATAAAGCACATCATGTCCCTCGACCTCATCTACAGCGATGAGTCGGTTGCCGTCATCAACAAGGAAGCAGGCATGCTCAGCACGCCCGGAAAGGGTGAGGACAAGTATGACTCGGCATCGGTCAGAATAAAGGAACTCTTTCCCGACAGCCCCGCCCTGCCCTCATGTCACAGACTGGACATGGACACATCAGGCGTCATGGTCTTCGCAAAGACGGAAAAGGCCAAGCGGAACATTTCCATGCAGTTTGAATCTCGTCAGACTGAAAAGATCTATGAGGCACTTCTCAGGGGGGTACTGAAGGAAGAGGAAGGAGTGATAGACATTCCCATAAGGCTTGATACTGAAAACAGGCCCTATCAGATCGTGGACCACGAGAGAGGTAAGAGTGCCGTCACCCGCTTCAGAAGAGTGCGTGTCGAGGTTCTGAACGGAGAGAAGGTCACAAGGGTACTCTTCTACCCCCACACCGGGCGGACCCACCAGATAAGGGTCCATGCCGCCTCAGGCCTGGGCCTGCCGATAGTGGGAGACAGGCTCTATGGAGAGAGAAAAGCAGGAGAGCGGCTCTGTCTCCATGCAAGGTCCCTCTCCTTCATCCACCCCGATACTGAAAGGCGCATATGCTTTGAAACGGAGCCTGATTTCTAGACTCCCTCGTACATGCTTTCTTTGGCTTTTCCTTCCTTCACGAGGAAGGCCCCTCCGGCAATTACATGTCTGATGTCGCTTCCGCTTCTTATGACAATATCCGCATCCATGTCAGGGGCAATCCTGCCCTTCCCTTTCAGCATCATGGCAGCTGCCGCATTGGAGGTGACTGCCCTGAGGGCAAGGGATTTATCCATGCCGGAGGAAAGAAGCTTATCCAGATATACCTTCAGTTCCATGATCGAACCGGCGCCCATGCCGATTATCGCGCTCTTATCATCATTCCATTTTGGGAATGATCCATTGGAATCAGTGGAGAGCGTAACCTTATCCGGGTAGCGCTCAAGGAGCATTGCTGCCTTTTCATCCGCATCCCCGTGGCAGGTTATGTCCACATTGCCTCCGATGGAGAGCCAGCGTTCAGCCTGCTCCATATGACCGCCCATATGGGTCGGGAAGAGGTGACGGACCGGCATGTGCGTCTGCCTTATTATCTCAAAAAGCTGTTCTATTCCGGCATCCGATGCACCCACATGGAAGTGAACGACACCGGCCTTGCCGCTGACCAGGGAGGCAATCCTCACTTCGGAAGCAAGTCTTATGAGTTCCTCCGTCGTGGGGAAGGAACAGCGGTGATCACTGATCGCGACCTTCACGCCGATTATCTCATCCACGAAGGTGATATCGTCACCCACACTTCCTGTAAGGGTAACGGAAGGCACCTGATAGCTTCCCGTCAGGGCCCAGGCAGAGAGTCCCCACTCCCTGTAACCCTTTATTTTGGAAACCAGGTCCCTTACCGTTCTCGTATATCCGTCGGTTCCCAGCAGTCCCACAAGGGAGGTAACGCCTGCAGCTGCAATCTTCTTTTCAGAAAGCGGCGGAACGCGTGAAAGCATTCCGGCTTCGCCGCCGCCTCCGATCGCATGGACGTGGACGTCGATGAGTCCCGGATGGACCATTTCACCTTCGGCATCGATCGTCTCGATGCCGGGAAGTGAGACCGTTATCTCATCCTGTACAAGGAGGATCCTGCCTCCTCCGATAAGTATGTCCTTATGACCGAGGTACTCGGGTGCATAAAGCTCTGCATTCTTTATTAAAATCATGTCACGCCTCCTCAAAGGTAAGCTTGTTCCCTGTCCAGACAGGGTAAACCAGGTGCTGCGGGATGCCAGCCTCATACTCAGAGAGCAGCTTCATACTCTTTCCAAGGGATGCGGTGGTGTGGCTGTCGGTGTTCATAACGGCATGGACATCACTCTCCCGGCAGAGAAGCCAGAAGGGATCTGAGGGATAGGGATAGTGCCCTTCGACGGCAGGCTTAAGCATGCCGTTTCCGTTTATTTCCAGCGGGACTGAATACTCCTTAGATGCCTCAATAATGTCCTCAGCCAGTGCCTTTGCCTCGCCATCCCACCTCCTGTAGGAGCCCATGTAGAGATCGGGATGGGCCACGAAGGAGAAGAGCCCCGACTCAATGGCGCCGATGACATACCGGCCGTAGCTCACCAGATCACCGGCAGTGAGGCCGGGATTGAAGACTGAACGGAATCTGCCATCTGGAGAGGGCACGAAGTGGGTTCCGGTAATGAGGTAATCGACACGGCCTGAGGAGAGAAGCTCCTCATAGTAGTTGCGGTACTCAGGGCTCCAGTCACACTCATATCCGGTGAGGATCTTCAGGTCAGGTCCGTCCTGACTCCTGGAATCCGCTTCATAAACACTCATCATGGAGTTGTCCATCCGGGACTTGCTGAACCGTCTGTCAGGAAGGGGGCAGTGCTCCGAAAAGCCGAGCAGCTCAAGGGCGAGCTCCTTTGCCGTTTCCCTGTACTCGGAAAGCTTTCCCGAGCCGTGTCCGCAGTAAAACGAATGGGTATGAAGGTTATATCTGATGTACTTTTTCATAGGTGGATAGATGATCCTCGTAGCTTGCTGAAGTATATAACTTACCTTCTTCATCGTGCAAGTAATAGAGATGATCGGTTTTGTCGGGATCAAGCACGGCAAGCACTGCATCGGAACCCGGGCATCCTATTCCTGAGGGCGGAAGACCTGCCTTCCGCCTGGTGTTGTAGGGCGTGTCCTTCTCATAGGTGCTCTGTGGTATGGGATCCTTCCAGTTGCCGGTCTCATATCTGGTGGTCGCATCGACTCCTATTGGCATGGCCAGCCTGATCCTGTTCAGGACGATGGCGGCAATGGTCTTCAGCTGGACGCTGTCCTGACTTTCCCTGTTGATGATGGAGGCAATCTTTACGATGTCATCCACGGAAAGCCCGCTTTCCATGACCGCATCCGCATTTGCACGGAGCAAGTCGAGAAGGGCCTCATGCATCTCATCAAGCAGTGTCCCGGTGTCTGTAAAGCCGTAGCTTCCGGCGAGAAAGTAACCTTCCGTGAATGAAAGTCCATGGGATGAAGCATATTCCTCAGCCTTTCTGATGAACTCTCCGGGCGCTGCAAGGCCGCGGACCGAGAGCGCCTGATCGATGTCGGAAACGGTGTATCCGGCATAGACTGTGAAGTTACGGCTCGTCTCCCTCCGGGTTATCTCAAGGGCTATTTCCTCACCTCCCGTTCCGGCCGGAAAGGAAAATTCCCCAGTCCGGATCGAGGATGCCAGATTGTTCTCACTCAGAAATGAAAGAAAGGCCTCCCTCTCTTCCTCAGGGAGGAGACTGGACACCTGGGATGCGCCCATTCCGGAGGTGATGCTTACCGTCAGGTCAGCCTGCGGCTTTGAGGATGCGATTATTACTTCAGCGGGTTTCACCGTCCTCCGTTTCAGGAGTATCACGATGAGGATGATGAGCAGAAAAACCAGAAAGACGAAACCGAGTCGGAGAAAGACCGATGAATCCCGTTTTGCAGGCGGTGCCTCATGAACCCTGACGGGGGCACTCACCTTCCCGTCACTGTTCTTCCTGACGCTTTCCTTTATCCGGGTTATCTCGGTTCTTTCGCTTCCGGCGGTCTTTTCCTCTGTTTTGGGCTTCTTCTTTTCACCACCGCCGGAAAGGGCCCGGATACGCTCCTCCCGGGTCATGTTGGCCAGGGACGGGAGGGCAGGAAGCTCCTGCTTTGAAAAACTCAGGTCACTGCCCTTAAGCTTTCTCGGGGCATCCGGCTTTTCAGATGCAGGCTGCTTCTTCTGGGCAGGAGTCTTTTTCACGGTCTTCCGGGCAGGAGCCTTCGCCTCCGCCTTCACGGAGTCGGACTTGACATCCTTCTTAACCGGACGGGGAGTCTTTGCGGGTACTTTGAAGCTGTTCTCACTCATCTTCGGCTCCCAGCTTCCTGATCCTGGCCCTTATCAGGGTGTTTTCATTCTCAATATCGGCAATCTGCTGCTCAATGCGCCCTATTTCCTTTCTGAGGGATGCGATCTTCTTTTCATTCTCGCTGATGATTGCCTGATAGTCATCCTGAACGAGATGGGCACGGCACTTTTTTATGAATTCCTGCTGGGTATCGATGTAGCGCTGGGTCTGGAGCATCTGACTGATCATGTCAAGAACCTGGTCGGAGGTCTTTTCATTGATCCATTTCTGACCGTTGTCAAAGAGGAAAAGCCCATAGTTGATGCACGCTTCCTCATAGTTGTTCCCGGCATCCCTGAGCCGCTCCTCCAGGGCCCTTATGCTGTCCTCCTGGCCGTTGATCTCCAGGCTCTCCACCTCGGACTCCCGCCGCTTCAGGCGCTTTCTTATGGAGTCTTCCTTCTTCCTGAGTTTCTGATACTCCTGAAGCAGGGCCTCGGCCCTGGGACTTCTCACGGTCCTGAGGAGTCTTTCCTTTTCAAGGGTATCGAAGGCGGAGACGAACTCTCTCTCCCTTCTTCCCTTAAGCACGGCATCGCCCACTCCTGCGGAAAACCGGATGAAGACATTTGATGAATTCTTCTTTTCAGCCCTCAGCTTCAGCTGATCGGTATATGGTCTGAGGGCCGCCTTCAGCCTGTCATCGGCATCCTCCGCTTCCGCCCGCTCAAGGGCGATGGCGCCGAAGACCCGTTTTATCTCCCTGATCCTTGAATCAGTCTGCTCAAGCCGGCCCTTTAAGTCAGTTACCCTGCCCTTGGAGGATTCAAGGGTGTCAATGTCACTGCAGCGGCTTTTGAGTGCTTCCTCGGCACTGGTCCTTTCGGCAAGAGCCGAAGTGACCGCGCTGCGGAGCGTGGGGGCGATGATGATCCCCGATCCCGTACCGGTCTTCATGACGCTGTCACAGAGAGAGAAGGCAAAATTCCTCAGGTCCTGATAGGAGGACTCTATACGTTTTTCCGCGGCTTCTATCTCTGAAAGTACGTTCTGCATATCGGATTGAAGTATATCAGAGAAAAGGCTGAGAGGCCAACAGGAAGCATGGAAAAACCGAACCGTCACCCCTTAAGGGTGAAACCAAAACCTATGATCGTACTCTCCCTCCAGTAGAAGTTAAGCAGCGGGAACCTTCCTTTCCTTACGAAGGCGTTCATGGAAAGGGTGAGTTTCTCATTCACCAGGGCAAGGGTAAAGGAAAACGCATCATCGGAAAATGCGGGACTGACTGCTCCCACGGGCAAGCCCGTTGGGTTCTGATTACCAAGAGTAGCTTGTAATCGTACATCATTTTCAGACTTTGGAGTTACAAGTGTAAGCCTATTTGAATCAGGACTTTCATTATCAAGCAGTCCTACGACCACATTAGCGATAAATTTCTGCTTCTCAGCAAGGAAGTACAGTCATTCTCCCTATTATTAAGTTTTTAACCTACTTTAATTCCACTGTTTAATACTTTAATCTTATCAACCTTAATCCTTTCTATCAGTTTTTTCTCCATATTGTAGAATCTTCCAAATTCCATATTGCATTTGTTTTTGTCTATGCTGTTTGTTCTGTCATTGTAACAATAGAGTAAGAATGATGAATACCAATCTCTCTGCACCTC
>JALEVV010000048.1 GCA_022788185.1 Spirochaetales bacterium
CTCAAAGACTATGATCAGTACCGAGAAAAGACGCAGGAGTGAGACCAGGGTTGGCTGCCAGACTTTCAGCTCGAAGGCAATGGAAAGGAAAGAGTTCGTGAACACAGCGCACAGGAACATGAATGAGCTTATCACGATATAGGCGCACCTCTTTGTCCTGAAGTGGTAGTTACAGGCACCCTCCAGTATCACGATGAGTGAACTTATCCTGAACAGGACATAGATGCGTCCCGCATAGAACGAGCTCCTGAAACCTGCCATGGAGAGCAGCGTGTAGAGAATGAATAGAATGAGGCACCCGATGCTTATGACCGTACAGACTTTTGTTTTCAGTATCTGGCCATCGGTTACTGCCATTATGAAGATGATGTAGGAAATGATTATTGCGGCACTTGTGAAACTGCTGACGGTATGCCAGAACAGGGATGAATTGTAAAGTAAGAGACAGGAAGGGTAGAGGGACAGGGCGCCTGTCACGTTAATAACCGCAATCGACATGAAGGCTGCGATGGAAATGCGGGACCTCCTGTCCTTCACCGAGAAGAATATGTAGACCGAAATAAGTATCAGTACTCCTCCTCCACCGGCGAAGAGTAAAGATAACAGAACGTAGGGTGAGAGAATTTCCGTGAGGCCGAAATCTGTGGTGATGATTATTGGGTTAACCCGCATGCCGGAAATGGGATGGATGCCGCTGACATCGACACTGAGTCTCAGCTCCCTGCCTCGGAGGTCTCCGGCCCTCAGTGAGAAAAAGCAGTCGGTTCCGATATCGATGTATGGCCTGTCTTCCGGAAAGGACAGAAGCTCCTGATCATCGGCATACAGGGTAAATGAGCCGACGTAAGGTCTGATAAGTATGGTGTCAAGCCGGTCGGGTATGTCTTCAGGTACCCTGGCAACGGAGGTAAGTTCCGCAGTTCCGTCCGTGTAAAATACCCGGGATGAAGAAGATGGGGAAAAAACGGTCACGCCGTCTGCGATAATCTCTGTGGGAAGCGTAAGTGAATAAGTTTCGTCAATGGACCCGACACTCCTGAAAAAGGGGGTGAAGAGCGTCAGGAACAGTAATGAGATTATGATTGCGGCGGACAGAATGGGGATTATGGCCCAACTGAACTTTTTCCTTCCCGTTAAGTTCATTTGATGATTATAACAGGGAATTCACATGATTGTATACATCAATGTCATGGTTTATGATTGATGGAGTGAAAAAGAGTGTAACAATCCTGCTGGCACTGATCCTGCTTGTCTCATGCACCAGACTGAGTTATCCGGAAGAAACAAGACCCATGTTCGGAGGGGAAGCCTCCGTAATACTCACCGAAGGCGGTGACGATATGATTCTTGAAAGGGTTTTCGCCCTGCTTGAAGAGCTTGAATCGGAATATGAGAGCGGTGTGCTCCCATCAGATTTGCAGCAAAAGCTGAAAAGGGCGGAAGAGCTCACCGGAGCTGAGCTTCGTGATGCGGATACTGCCTGGCGATGCCATGCCGCGGATGCTGCCGCGGCCTTCCTGCAGGATGAAGGCGTGAGGGGAGCTGCCGTTTCGGTTGCGGGTGCCGTGCATGTAATCGGACATCATCCTGACGGGGGACCCTGGCAGGTTGCCCTGGCAGATCCCGTTCCGGGACGCAGTGATACATACGCGGTGACTGAGGTCCCTGAGGGAGCCGCCATAACCGTTTCAGGTGACTATTCCGATATTGCTTCCGTGACCGTGCTTTCAAAAGACGGCATTCTGGCCCTGCTCGCCGGAGAAAAGGCAGCATTCCTTGGCAGGGATAAGGGAGAAGAGCTGATCAGAACCCTTGGCCTTGACGCCGTAATGCTGACACGCTCCGATGAGATTGTCAGGATTTTCGGGCAAGAATAGCCAGGTAGCACTCACCGAGAAAGCTGTCTATCGGCTCGAAGCCTGAGGGGGAGGTGTCGAAGCCCAGGATAGTGAAGCCCAGATCGGTAATCCCCCCTATGAGTTTTGAAAGGGTATGGCTGTACTCGAAAGTGTCCTTATTCCTGATTTTAATCAGTTTTTCCCTCTCCGAGAGGGAGACGTCCGCATCGAAGGGCAGTGTGTATTTTATCTTCATTTTTCCCTTCTCCAGGCCTTTGACGTCAAACATGTAGAGTGCGGGATTAGCGAATGCGGTCATGAAAAAGCCTCCATCCTTCAGTACCCGCTTCACTTCCCTGTACATCGGCAGGGGATCCTTTATGAAGTTCACGCTTACCGGATTGATGCAAGAGTCAAAGACTCCGTCACCGAAGGGGAAGGGATCACTCATGGATGATCTGACTGTCCTGAGACTAAGGGAGTCACGTTTTGCCGCATCCTCATCGCGCGCAAGCTGGGATGCGGAGATGTCCATGACCGTGACGCTCTTTCCGTATGCGGAAAGCAGGGGGCCCTGCTGACCTCCGCCTGAGCCAAGCAGGAGGACTTCATCCCCCGCCTTATCAAGCCACGATTGGGGAAGGGGCTTATCGAGCAGGAAGGGGAGTGAGAGCTTTCCTTCCCTCGCCAGTGAAGTGGCCTCACTGGATACTTCCCGTGTCCACCAGCAGCCGCGCCGGCCTTCCTCATCCCAGGCGGCACTGTTTATTTCATCTCTGTCCATGGCCCCCATTATAGCACACTTGAGGTTCCTCATCTTGCCTTTGAGTACCCTTCACAGCTATTCTTTGACATATGGGTAAAAAGAATGTTTCGAGAGCGGTACTGACAGTCGCACTTGCCGCTTCCGCCGTCATAATCATCTCACTGCTGCTTTTCTGGACTTCCCGGCTCAGGGAGAAGCGAAAGGTTGAGGAACTCAGGCTTGAACTTGAGAAGGTAATAAGAACAGGAGGTGAGGAGGCCCTTTTATCCCTTGCAGGCGTTCCCCTGAAGGGAATCTTCTACGATGATGACGAGGTCATCCTCTTCGAGGATACCCAGAGCTGGGATTACTCCCTTGAGGAGATGCAGAACATGAGGGCCTTCGACAGGGTGAAAAACTCCATAGTAGAAATCGTGGCCGACCGGACGCTGTCAACATCCGTCAGCGGCTGCGGTGTCGTCATCTCCAGTGAAGGTTATGTGATAACCAACGGACACGTCATAGGAAGCGGTAAGGACTTTTCGGTGAACCTCTACACGGGTGAAACCGTATCCGCCGTTCTAATCGGGGTCGATACCCTGACCGACATTGCCGTGATTAAGCTGGAGAAGACAGAGAGGAAGTATGTCCCGATCGAGATGTATGACGGTGCCCTGAGAACCGGGCAGAAGGCCATTGCCGTCGGCTCCCCCTACGGCTACTCCTGGTCGGAAAGTGTAGGTATAGTATCGGGACTGAACCGTCTTGTTTACACATCCTCTATGATGCCGCTTTCAAACATGATCCAGACCGATGCCGCGATAAACCCCGGAAACAGCGGCGGTCCCCTTCTGAACAGCAGGGGGGAGATGATAGGTCTCAATACCGCCATCTACTCCACAAGCGGGGATAACCAGGGAATAAGCTTTGCCCTTCCGCTGGAGACGGTTCTCAGCGTGGCAACCGAGCTGATAAAGAGCGGTAAGGTGTCCAGGGGATGGCTTGACGTGCTCTCCGTTGAACTCAATACCCAGATAGCCGAGTATCTCTCGCTTCCCTTCGACGAGGGAGTCCTTGTCTCCCAGGTCGTGCCCTCCGGCGGAGCGGACAGGGCCGGACTCAGGGGAGGAACTGAGAAGGTTCAGTACGGCTCATCGATCATATATCTGGGAGGTGACATCATAACCGCCATAGACGGCAGGAAGATCACGGGATATAATGACTACTTCGCCGCCCTGATGTCCACGAAAAGCGGTGACAGGGTTGATATCGAGGTTTACCGGAACGGCAGCTACGTTACCGTTTCGGACGTGACCCTGATAGAACGCAGTGAGGAGAACAGCAGATGGATTATACGGTGAATGTTCCCGATGCCTCCTGGGCAGGGGAAACCGTTACGAACATACATGTGGGTGCGGGTGTCCGCTCCCGGGCCTTCAGGGTAGTTGCCCCCTTCGAGCCCTCCGGTGATCAGGGGGAGGCCATTGAAAAGCTTTCCGCGGGTATCCTGCGCGGTGACAGGGCCCAGACCCTTAAGGGCGTAACCGGCTCCGGCAAGACCTTCACCATGGCCAAGGTCATCGAGAAGATTAACAGACCCACATTGATACTCAGCCACAACAAAACCCTTGCGGCCCAGCTCTACAGGGAGTTCAAGACGTTCTTTCCCGACAATGCAGTCGAGTACTTCGTTTCCACTTACGATTACTATCAGCCGGAGGCATACGTGCCCGGAAAGGATCTGTACATCGAAAAGGAAACGGACATTAACGATGAGATCGACCGACTGAGACTGTCCGCCTCATTTTCACTGATGGAAAGAAGGGATGTCATCGTGATAGCGACCGTCAGCTGCATCTACGGTCTCGGTAACCCCGTTTCCCTCAGGGATATGATCCACTCCTTCCATGTGGGGGATGTCTTCGACCACAAAAAGGAGCTGGAACAGCTTGTGAGAATGCTCTATGAGCGTAACGACATGGTACTTACCAGAGGTTCCTTCCGGGTAAGGGGAGACATCATAGAAATCTATCCTGCCTATCTGGAAAGTGCCTTCAGGATTACCCTTGACTGGGATGAGATCGTCTCCCTTGAGTGGTTCAACCCGGTGACGCTGGAGAAGATAGAGAAGACCAATGACATTACCCTCTATCCCGCAAAGCAGTTCGTAATGCCCAAAAGCGCCATCGACGCCGCAATAGTCAGGATAGAGGAGGAGCTTGCCGATCAGGTGGAGTTCTTCCTCTCCCAGGGACGTCACCTGGAAGCGGAGAGGCTGAAAAGCCGTGTAGAGTACGACATTGAGATGATTAAGGAAATCGGGCACTGCTCGGGAATAGAGAACTACTCCCGTCCTCTGGCCGGAAGGAAGCCCGGGGAACGCCCTGCGGTCCTTCTTGATTACTTCCCGTCGGATTTCCTCTGCTTCATAGATGAGTCCCACGTCACCATTCCCCAGATCGGAGCCATGTATGAGGGGGACAGGTCAAGGAAATCCAATCTGGTGAACTATGGCTTCCGTCTTCCTTCCGCACTGGACAACAGACCTCTTAAATACGAGGAGTTCGACAGGATAGTGGGACAGCGCATATACGTCAGTGCAACTCCCGGAAACCGGGAGAAGGAAGAGAGCACCCAGATAGTGGAGCAGCTCATCCGTCCCACCGGTCTTCTGGATCCGAAAATCGAGGTCAGGGCCACCGAAGGCCAGATGGAGGATCTATACGGAGAGATTCAGAAGACAATAAAGAAGGGGGAAAGGGTACTTGTCACGACCCTTACCAAGAAGATGGCTGAGGATCTCACATCATACATGGAGAGCCTTGGACTTCGCGTAAGGTATCTTCACAGTGAAGTTGAGAACATCGAGCGCACCGAGATCCTCCGGGATCTCCGTCTGGGAGTGTTTGACGTACTGGTCGGCATTAACCTGCTGCGTGAAGGTCTCGACCTTCCTGAAGTATCCCTTGTCGCGATCCTCGATGCCGATAAGATCGGATTCCTCCGCTCTGCCACATCCCTGATCCAGACTATAGGAAGGGCTGCCCGAAACAGCGACGGAAGGGTAATCATGTATGCTGACCAGATGAGTGATGCCATGAGGGAAGCCATCGTGGAAACCGAGCACAGAAGGGAAGTGCAGAATGCCTATAATGAGGAACACGGTATCACGCCGCAGACGATCAGGAAGGCAGTTGAGGATTACATCGAGCATGAGAAGGAGGACAGAAGCGAGAGTCAGAAGGCTGATCTGAAGATTGAACGCAGCGGATACAATCTCCTTACCCAGAGCGGCAGGAACAAATACATCAAGGCCCTCGAAAAGGAAATGCGTACCCTTGCCGAGGCCCTTGAGTTTGAGCGTGCCGCCGTCATCCGCGATGAGATCGAGCTTGTCAAAAGCGGTAAGTACCTTGAAGAATAAAGAGTACCAGATCCCTCTCGCTCCTGCCTGCAGTCGGACTCTGATTGTTCTTAACCAGGCTTTTCCTGGTATGATCCCAGGCATCGTACACCGAAAGAAAGCCCTTTGAGGGAAGGCCGGGACCTTCCGTCTGATCTGCATGGAACCTGTAGCCCAGGTATTTCAGCAGTTCGACCGTGAAGCGTCCGTGGGCCTTCATGTCGTCGGTCTCGCTCTTTTCATAGGATGGCCTGTCCGCACTTGATGCGTTTATCTCCCAGATCAGGTCATTACGGGTACCCTTTGAGGAGAATAACAGGGAAAAGGCTCCCGCAATGTCACCTGCCTGAGGGGTTTCATCATCCCTGCACCCGGAGCCGGAGAAGCATGAGTCAAGGATTATGACCTTATTCCCGTTTACAAATGATAGGTCATATCTCAGGTCATCCAGAGTGTAAATCAGCTGCCTGTCCCCGTCTGCAGTGGCTCCGGACGATCTTATGTCTCCCAGAACCAGGGCCCCATGGTCCTGCGTCCCTTTGCTTGAGAGGCCATGACCTCCGTAGTAGAAGACGATAAGATCACTGTCTCTGGTGTCAAGCGTGCGGAGAAGCTCTGTGACCGAACTCTTGATGCTGTTTCTGTTAAGTTTCGTTATGTTCTGGACGCTGTCGCCGAGAAGCGGAACCGTTTCATATTTCAGGTAACAGGAATCACCCTTCTGCGTGAACTGATAGGAGCTGAAATTCCTTCCTTCCGCCTCTGAAAGGTATGAGAACTGAGATATGACGGCACTCTGGTCATTGACCGTGCCGTGGAGGGTGGAGACACCCATTCCCTCGTAATCCAGGGCAACTGATATGAGATACACATCACTTTTCACTCCCTCTGGCATGGAGCAGGAAGATAAGAGCGAAATGACAAGCAGTATTATCAGAATCATCGTTCACCTCCTTTCAGAAACGGATGAAGCCTCATTGAAAAGGATATCGGTAATTCAAGCCGCTCCCTTCTGTAGATAAAGCCCGTATCAAAGGAGGCGCTGAGATATCGGGTAACCCTGTAGGATGCAGAAAGGTAGGACTCCAGAAAGGCACTTCCCGACTTTACCTTCTCCGTTACGGAGTATCCTGCACCGAGACTGAGCCCGAGGGAGAAGTATTCATTGAAGAGATACTCAGATGAAAAACCGACCGAGAGACCTGTATTACCCAGTATCCTGGTGTAGCCTGAGGTGGCAGTGCTTCCCTGCAGGGAGAGCGATGCATATAGGCCCAGGTCGAAATTGCCTGTGATGAAGGATGCGGGGAGAAGGGTAACGGTGGCCTTCATGGAATCCCGTAAGGCCTCCTCGTGGGCGAGGGAAGTATTCTTCATCAGGACGGCGGCGAACGTTGTCCTGATACCGCCGCTGTATCTGACTGCGTGAAGCGGCATGGACAGAAGTATGACTAGTACTGCAACAGGGAGGGCTTTCTTCATCCTGCGCCTCCTTTGTCAGACGAAAACTGAGTGGCCAAAACCTTAATCTGAATCATTCTCATGCCGGGCCTCCTTAAAGTGTGTGAGACCAGCATATCATCGCATCATCATGCAATGGACTTTTTGACGTTCACTTCAAAGTATCATCAAAAACATGCAAATGAGCGCATGAAGAAATGTCATATTGCATAAAATTGAATTAATGAGAATTCCGAGGGACACTGAAGATAGAAAACATGTTCACTGCGGTTTTCGGGAATAAATCAGGAAATCCTTGATGGCAGCACCTTCAGGATGCTGTATCCTGCCATTGCTCTTCTGAACATATGAGACAATCTCGCTGTAATACCTTTTATCAGTGGCAAGAGCCGGCAATCTGTTTACAGTATCATATCCGAGAGAGAGGAGAAGACAGAGCGTCATATTGCCATATACTCCGCTTTCCCATGATTGCTCTTCGGAAGATGCCCCGGTAAGGACAAAGATGTTCTCATTCAGGCTGTCAAGGGTAAAGAAATCACTGAATGGGGATGATGGATTTACCGGAGTTAGAGCATCTGCATATACTCCTGAATAACAGCTGTCAAGCACGAAGAATTTTATTCCGTCGGTGTCCTTTACAGCCTGGGACAGGTCTTCGCTGGTGACCATTACGAGATTGTTTCTTGTATTATCCTTTGAATAGTCTTTTTTGTTAAGAACCAGTTCCCCTGTGCCGTCAAGGCCATGTCCTGAGTAGTGGAAGACAAGAAGATCATTCCGGTCCAGCCCGGCGGCAAGTTCGTGAAGCCATGAAAGAACATCCTCTTTGATTGTAGTTGCAGAACTGAATGTTTCGGGTTTTTTTGCATCATCGTTCAGACTAACTGAATAATTTCGGCCATTCTGAGTTATAACAACGGATGTAAGCGGGTAGCCGCACTCGTCAGCAATATATTGAAACTCATCGCATATCGCTTTCTGGTCATTCAGAGTGCACTTGAGAGTATTGATTCCCGTTGATTCGTAATTAAGCGCAACCGATACAAGGTATATGTTTCTCGGGGATGTGTCCTCCGGGGTTATCAGTTCGCATCCGGTCAGCATCAGGATGGACAGGATGAGCATCAGTATTTTCTTCATAACCATACTCCCATGCCTGCTGAAAGAAACCACCTTACTGAGTCCCGTCTCCACTCAGCACCGAGCTCAGAGGAAAGTGCAAAGTGTCCCAGGACCGCTTCCGCACCCACTCCTGCTTCGAGTGTACCGAAGGCGATGAGTGAATCGTTTTTGCCATCGTGTGCCGATGCATAATTGTATGTGTTGTACATACCGGCTCCGGCCCCGAGAGAGAATGTCAGGGCGATGTTTTCCTTTATCAGGGATCTTGCCTTCAGACCTCCCGAGATGCTGCAGGAACCGAGGGTTCTTGCATTGCTGAACGTCATCGTATGGGTGAGATATGAGAGTTTCACATACGGAGAAGCCGAAAACTTTGATGTCTGTATCAATGATGCATCGGCAGTTAAGGCAAAACGTCCTGAGGTTCTGAAGAGGATATCTTCCTCATAGAGGAGGTTACGGGAGAAGTCGGCTCCGGCAGAAAGGGACAGATTCACCTTTGCATGGATGGGGAAAGTAAGCATGAAGACTGCAAGTGTCAGCAGAATTGTCCTTTTCAACCTTTTCCTCCTTTAAATCAGCCTGTCGTCCCTGTAAAACCTCATCCCGGATTTCCTGATGTAAGCGTTTACATACTTATTATCAGGTCTGATCTCACTTTCTGCAAGCAGGTCATGACCGTTATATCTCAGCAGGATCAGATAGTGGGAGCCGAGGTAATCCAGGGAGATCACCTCCGCATTCTCAAGCACGATGTACTGATCAAGGTCGCCCCAGAACTGGCCTTCCTTTATTATCACGTTTTCCGGGCGGAAGAACACGCTGTCGATCTCATCACTCTGATAACCGAAGCATTCGGGTGAAAGTGTAGTGCCCTCACCTGTGAACATTGCGGTAAAGAGGGTGGGAGGATTCCTGTAAAGCTCCTCAGGGGTGCCCTGAGCTTCCACATGACCGTCCTTCATTATGATTATCCTGTCTGAGATGCTGAAAGCCTCCTCCCTGTCATGGGTTACATAGAGGGTGGTCATATGTTCTGATGCATCGTGGATCCTTCTTATCTCACCCTTGAGCCTTTTTCTAAGTGCCGCATCCAGGGCTGAGAGGGGCTCGTCAAGCAGCAGGACTTCCGGCTCCTTTGCAAGGGCCCTGGCCAGTGCCACCCTCTGACATTCACCGCCCGAGAGTGTGGAGACCTTACGCTTCTCATAACCGCTGAGTCCTACGAGAGCGAGCAGGGCTTTGACCTTTTCATCGGTCTCCTTCCTGCCTTTCTTCTTCATCCTAAGGGCATAGGCAACGTTCTTTTCCACGTTCATGTTGGAAAAGAGTGCATAGTTCTGGAACACTATTGAGATATTCCTGTCCTGAACGCGCTCATGGGTTATGTCCTTCCCGTTAAGGAGGAGCTTTCCGGAAAAGACCTCATTCAATCCTGCTATGATGGATAGTACAGTGCTCTTTCCCGATCCTGAAGGGCCCAGGACGGACACGAACTCACCTTCCTCCAGGGTAAAGGAGAGATCAAGGGTGAAGTTCTTATATTTAACGTTCAGGTTTTCAGCTCTCAGTTTTTCCATCTACGGCCTCCAAGCAGCTCCGCAAAGAGGAATATCAAAAGGGTTATCACGATCAGGACGGTGCCCACGGCACACGCTCCCTGATAGTTATATGAGTTTATGAGTCTGTAAAGCAACAGGGGAAGGGTCGTTATCCTTCCTTCTGAAAGTGTCATTGTCGCGTTCATTTCCCCCATGGACAGGGCAAAGGAAAAGCTGAAGGCCCTCATGAGCGTGGATCTCAGAAGCGGTTTTTCCACCGTGGCAGAGGCCTTTCCTTCCCTCGCTCCCAATGTGTATGCCGCATAGAGGATCCTCTCATCTATGCTTCTTGTCACCGGAAGGATCGTCCTCAGGGCGAAGGGAAGCACTATGACGAAGTGGGCCAGGAAGATGAACACCAGGGAACTCATCATTCCCCTGAAGGGAAGCTTTGCCCTTAGGAAGGAAAAGCCGAGGGCCAGCGTTACCGATGAGATCATCATGGGAAGCATTCCGGTTACTTCACCGAGCGTGCTTCTGACTCTCGTGATGTAAAGTGCCAGTCTGAGGGCCAGGAAGGTGGAAAGAAGGGCGGAAACGCCTGCGATAATCACGCTGTTCATAAGGGCTGTTTTCGCATCCTTAAGGCCCGATACCGTTGACCTCAGTCCGAATAGCTCCTCATAGGCACGAAGCGTGAAGCCCGAGCCGTAGCGGGAGGATGTGGACCATACGGATCTGGCCGGAATCGAGACAAGGGGACCAAGTATGAATATCAGTAGCGCAATGGTGTAGATTATCATCACGGTGCGGGCTAATACTCCGGGCCTGACTGCCCTGTCCTGTCCTGACTTTTCATCAGGGCGGGTGTGCTTTGAGAGAAGAGTGTAGATGATTACGAGAATCGTATTGAAAAACAGGGCATAAAGGGCAAGGGCTGAGGCCTTTGCACTCTGTCCCATTATGTTATTCGTTCGGTATATTTCCACTTCCAGCGTGGTGTATTCGGGACCGCCTCCGAGCACAAGGATGATAGAGAAGGAAGTGAAGCAGTAGAGGAAGATGAGAAGGGCGGCGGAAAGGAGGACCGGAAGGATCCTGGACAGCGTGATCGTCAGGAAGATTCTCAGCTTTCCGGCTCCGAGGGTTGCCGCGGCATTCTCGGCAGTCCTCGAAAGGGATGACCAGTAGCCTGTCAGGAGGGAGAGGGCAACGGGAAAATTCAGGAAGGCATGGGCAAGGATTATCGCCCTGAAGGAATAGAGTATCTTAACGACAGGTTCGTCACTTTTTAACAGTGACATGAGCATCCGGTTCAGAAAACCGTTGTTGCCGTAAAAGATGACAAAGCCCAGTACGACGAGAATGGAGGGAAGCACGAAGCAAAGCTGGGCCAGGGAAAGAATGAATTTCTTACCCCGGAATGTGTAGTTGGAGTATAGATAAGCTCCGGGAAGTGCGATCAAAACGGATAGGATCGCGGAATAGAGGGACTCCTTTGCCGTGAAGGAAAGCAGT
>JALEVV010000078.1 GCA_022788185.1 Spirochaetales bacterium
GACATTCCCTATGATCCGGCATACAGGGAGCGGCTTTCTTCCCTTACGGATGATGAAGTCCTGAAAAAAAGAATAGCGGACGGTACCGTGGTGTGCCCCTCCCAGATAGTGAAAAGGGATGAGGCCCTGAAGCCCTTCAGGGTCACCGGACTGGACTGGCAGGGAAAGCTTACATTCTTACGGGAAGCATGCGGCGTCGCTTTCATAGCGCTTCGCGTGAGATCGGAGCGGGTGGAGGTCCTCCCCCTCTCGGTAGGGCAGGAATCGCTTAAGTGCATGACCAGGGAGGGACGCATTACCGACATCCCCCTGGGCAGTATATTCTTCTGTGAGGAACTTCCCCTTTAGAGCTCCGGCTTAAGGTTTCTCGGGTAGTGATATCCGGTGAATGCCTCGAACTGGAGCTTGCCCTGTTCAAAGAGCATTTCATCCCCGAAGTGGAGCGTACAGCCCGCAGCCTTCGCATCCGAAAGGAATTTGGTCATATGGGGCTTGTAGACAATGTCGTAGGCAATTTCCTTTCCGGTGAAGCGGAAACCCTCGATGGGGCTTTCAAAGGTATTGAGACCCACTGAAGTGGTCTGAACGATGAGATCGACCTGTCCCTCATAGTTTGCCGCATTCTCCAGGCTGTCAAAGGAGCAGATGTTTATCTTCGCGATCTTCTCCGCATGGGATAACGTCCTGTTCAGGATCGTGACCTTAACGCCCCAGTTCCTGAGGGCCCAGACGATTGCATAGGAGGCACCGCCCGCACCGATTACCAGCGCATTTTTAATCCTGCCGCTCTCGATATCGGGAAGGATCGGGATAAGGAAGCCGTAGTAATCGGTATTCATTCCCTTCCAGAGTCCCGGGGTCCTGACGACTGTGTTGCATGAACCGATCTGCTTCACTTCCCTCGTGATGTTGCCAAGATATGAGAGTACCTCTACCTTATGTGGAACGGTTACCGAAAAGCCCCTCATGCGCAGGTTCTCCGCCAGGGCAAAGAATGCCCTTGCATTGTCCACGAGGAAGGGTACGTAGATTGCATTGTACTTAATGGCCCTGAAGCCGGGATTATGGATGAGCGGGGATGCCGAGTGGTTCACCGGGTTTCCGATGATTCCGTATATCGCGGTGCGCTCATTCACCTCATCCGCATGGTAAAGCTCCTTCAGGTCCCTGGCCTTCAGCTGGCCGGGCGCGGCCTCAGAGTCCGAGGCAAAGGTCAGGATCGAGCCCATGCGGCGGTAGAGGATGCGGGTTGCCACTCCGTAGGGCCCCATACCGATTATGATCTTAGGAACGTCCTTCAGCTCCTTTTCGGCGTTGAAGAGCGTTATCGTGTCCAGAATTCCCTGGGGCGTGACCGCTATCTTTGCGATGTCACCCCGCTTTTTCAATGTAAGAACCCTCGAGTAAATGTCATTGGGGATGCCTGAAAAATCATGATAGGAGCGGATTATCTTTATGCCTTTTGAGCGGGCCTTCTCGTCAAGCTCGCACTTCTTTACGTCTTCCTCGATATCCACATAGGCGAAGTTTCCGTCCAGTGCCTTAAGCAGCTCGGCTTTTCTCTGCTTCTCGCTTCCGCTGAACTTACCGCCGTCCTGCACGCGGCGATGGGTGCATATCACGGGAATTTCAACCATGGAGGGGAAGCGGCATGCATTTTCCCTCTCCTCAGGCGTGAGGTAATCAAGTCTGAGTTCGACGGCTTCTATCCAGGCCCTGTTCTTTTGTGTGGTCTTCACGCACTCCTCAAGAGTAGGATCGGACAGTGTCAGACAAATCATGTTGAGGCAAATCTCCTTAAAGTAGCAGATTCAATCTTATACCCTTATGCAAAAAACTGCAAGAATATGAAGAAAGTATGCACTTTTTATACAACAATCGTCCTTAGCGTAAAAATACTTAACTGTGAAGACATGAAAAAAGGGAGCCTTTGAAGCTCCCCTATTTGTGAGATCAGGCCATCAATAAGCCTTAGATGCATGCATCTTCTTGTTTCTGAGCATCTGCTTTCTTGCGAGTGCCTTATTCTTGCGGTGCTGGATAGCAGACGGCTTCTCGAAGTATCTGCGCATCTTGTAGTTTCTGATGACGCCTTCCTTCTCCACCATTCTCTTGAAGCGCTTAATCGCTTTCTCGAGGGGTTCAGTCTCATCAACTTTTACGAATGCCATATATAATCTCACCTCCTCTGCCCGCAGGCTCAAAGTCAGGAAGAAGATTACACGATTAGTGAATGTTTGTCACTACCTTTTACTCTTCTTGTTGTAGCTTTTCATTCATTTATGGTACTTTATTGCCATGTTCACGATGCAGATTCGAAATGCCAGTCTAAGTTTTGCGGACCGGAAGATACTCAGGGATGTCAGCTTCACGCTGGATCAGGATACAAGGGCAGCCCTTGCGGGAGCCAACGGCTGCGGCAAGACGACCCTTCTCAAGGTCATAACGGGCCTCATCAGCGCTGACTCCATAACCGTATCAAAGACAAAGGGCATGCTCGTCAGCTACCTTCCCCAGTCAGACATCGTGCTGCCTGAGAAAACGGTCTATGAGGTTGCGGAGGAAGGCTACGCCAGGTTCTCCGTCCTCACGGAGGAACTGGAGAGGATCTCTGAGGAGCTGGGCGGCAAGTGCGAGGGGGACAGCTATACCCACCTCATTACCAGGATGAATGAGATCAACGAGAGGCTTGATGAGGCGGGCTATCATCAGAGAAAGAGCCGCATCGAGCAGATTCTTCAGGGCCTGGGCTTCAGGATGAGTGACATGGACAAGCCCTCATCCACCTTCTCCGGAGGCTGGCAGATGAGAATCGCGCTGGCCCGCATCCTGATCGAGGATCCAGACATGCTGCTGCTGGACGAACCTACCAACTACCTGGACATCGAGGCCATGGTATGGCTTAAGAACTACCTCAGGAACTTCCATGGGGGCGTCATGCTCGTCAGCCATGATCAGGGGTTTCTCGATGACACGGTGAACACGGTCTATGAGCTCTTTTCAGGCCGGCTTACCCGCTACAGCGGAAACTATACCTCATATCTTAAGCAGAGGGAGGCGGAAATCGCCCAGATCGAGAAGGCATATGCCGAGCAGCAGGCGGAAATTGAGAAGACAGAGGACTTCATCGAGCGCTTCCGCTATAAGGCGACAAAGGCAAAGCAGGTCCAGTCCAGGATAAAGCAGCTGGAAAAGATCGAACTCATTGAGATCCCGGCCCACCTGAAAAAGCTATCCTTCTCCTTCCCCGAGGCTCCGCACTCGGGAAATGACGTCATGATCACGGAACACCTCTTCAAGGCGTACGGGGACAACGTCATCTTCGATGATCTCTCATTCATAATAAGGAAGAATGAGCGTCTGGCCATTACGGGAAGAAACGGCCAGGGAAAATCCACGCTCCTGAGAATCCTTGCGGGACAGGATCCCGACTTCCGGGGCACTGTCAGGGACGGTGCGGGCGTGAAGAAGGGTTATTTTGCCCAGGATTCGGAGAAGACCCTCACCGATGGAAACACGGTGCTGGAGGAGGTTGAGAGTGTTGCCGACACAAAGGACATTCCCAGGCTCAGGTCACTGCTGGGTGCCTTCCTATTCAACGGAGATGATGTCTTCAAAAAGGTTGCGGTTCTCTCCGGAGGTGAGAAATCCAGGCTTTCCCTTCTGAAAATCCTCCTGCACCCATGCAACCTTCTCCTTCTCGATGAGCCGACGAACCACCTTGACATCAACGCAAAGGAAATGCTCCTTGAGGCCATTAAGGCCTATAACGGCACAGTGGTATTCGTAAGCCACGACACCCACTTCATCAAAAACCTCGCAACGAGGATTCTCTATCTCAGTGATGACCGTCCCGAGTTCTTCGAAGGGGATTACGACTACTTCGCCTACAAGCTGGAGGAAAAGGAAGCCAGGTTTCTGGAAAAGGAGAAGGAAAAGCCCCTCTCTTCCGCAGTTTCCGCAAAGGCCCAGTCCCATCAGGAGCAGAAGGCAAAGCGTAACCTTATCCAGAAGCTGGAAAAGGAGAGCGAAGCACTGCTTGGGACCTGTGATGAACTGAGGGCGAAGCTCACCGCTCTCGAGGAGGAGATGGCTAAGCCCGAGGTATACTCCGATGCCGCAAGGATCACGTCACTCGTTTCGGAAAAGGAAAAAACCGAGGCACTCCTCGAGGCTAAGGAAGAAGAGTGGTTTGAGCTTTCCGAGCGGATCGAAAGCGAGAAGAAGGCACTCTCATGAAGGACCGTCCCGTAACCGATCCCGCCCTGATCGCAAGACTGAGGGCAAGGCTCGGGAAGATCGTGCTGGCAAGCCAGAGCCCCAACAGGCGGGAGCTCCTTGAGAGCCTTGGGCTGGAGGTCATCACCAGACCGCAGGACATAGATGAGATGTGCGGTCTCACGGAGCCGGAGGAAGTGGTGAAGACCCTGTCCCGCCAGAAGCTGGAGAGCTATATCGCATCTCCCCTCTTCGACAGCTCCGTCACCGCCGTTTCACTGGACACACTGGTCCTTTTCGAGGGAGAGCTTATCGGAAAACCCGCATCTGCAGCGGAAGCGGAAAAATTCCTCCGCGCCTTCTCGGGAAAGCCGCAGCTGGTGCTGACGGGTCTCAGCATATATGTTCCCGGACACAGTGTAATTACCCTTTCGGACACATCAGAGGTGGTTTTCAGGTGCCTTGATGATGCGGATGTCAGGAATTATCTGGCAACGGGAGAGTGGCAGGGTGCCGCCGGGGGATACAGGATCCAGAAAAACGGGTTCAGACTTGTGGAAAGAATCGATGGCAGCTGGACGAACGTGATCGGCTTCCCGCTTGAAGCCTTTGTAAGGGTTCATGAAAGCCTCTAGCCGATGAGCTCCTCGTAGTGCTCGCGGCCCAGGGTGAGGATTTTGGTGATGTGGTCGTCATTGAGCCTGTAGATTATGCTCCTGCCCTCCTTCCTGAATCTCACCAGCCGTGATGAGCGCAGCGTCTTCAGCTGCTGGGAAATGGCACTCTGGTTCATCTCAAGCCTTTCAGCGATCTGATTGACGCTGCACTCCCCTTCGTTGAGGAGAAACAGGATCTTAAGCCTTGTGGGATCAGCAAAGACCTTGAAGAAATCAGCGATGTCGATCAGTTCCTCTTCGAGTACAAAATCAGTCATAAAATGATAATATTCCATTGTTCCGGTTTTGTGCTATACAAAATGTTTTTATTTTTCTATCATCGGGACATGAAAAAGAAAACAGGATTCATCGGACTTGGAGTGATGGGTGCCAGCATGAGCGCCCATCTCATGGCAGCGGGTTATCCGCTTTATGTCTATAACAGGACCAGGGAAAAGGCAGAGGGCCTCATTGAAAAGGGGGCAGTCTGGTGCGACAGCCCGAAGGAAGTGGCAGCCGCCTGTGACGTCGTCTTCACCATCGTCGGCTTTCCCAAGGATGTGGAAGAGGTCTATTTCGGGGACGCCGGTATCCAGGCAGGTCTTCATGAGGGACTCATCTGCTGTGACATGACTACCACGAAGCCTTCCCTCATGACCGAGATAGCCGAAAGGTTCCGCCCCTTCGGGGTTTCCTTTGCCGATGCACCGGTTTCCGGCGGGGATGTGGGAGCAAGGAACGCAACCCTCTCCTTCATGGTCGGTGCCGACGATGAAACATTTGCAAACCTTCACCCCTATTTTGAGGTAATGGGTAAGACAATAAACCATAACGGACCGGTGGGAGCCGGACAGCACACGAAGATGTGCAACCAGATCACGATCGCGGGAACGATGATCGGAGTCAGTGAGGCCCTTGTGTACGGTGCAAAGGCCCATCTCGACCTCGACACGATGCTTGCCACCATCAGTAAGGGAGCCGCAGGCTGCTGGACACTGGATAATCTGGCACCGCGTGTTCTTAAGGGCAACTTCGATCCCGGATTCATGATCGAGCACTTCGTCAAGGACATGAAGATCGCCCTTGAGGAAGCTGACCGCATGGGTCTTGCCCTTCCGGGCCTTTCACTGGTCAAGGAGCTGTACACCGCACTCATTTCCCAGGGCTGCGGCAGGTGCGGCACACAGGCACTGGTAAAGGCACTGGAAAGCTTAACCGGAGAAAAACTATTCTGATAAACTCAGGAGGCCAGCTATGATAAGAGAAGATGAAAGAGCCCGCCTGATACTCCCTGACGGAAGGGATATCAGCCTCGGTGTCATCACGGATACGATGGGGCACAAGAGCCTTGACATCGCATCTCTCAGGAAGGATACGGGTTACATCACCTATGATCCCGGTTTCATTAATACCGGATCATGCATGTCATCCATCTGCTTCATCGACGGTGAGAAGGGCATTCTCCGCTACAGGGGATATGACATTGCCGATCTCGTTGCGAACTGCGACTTCATCGAAGTTGCATACCTGCTCATCAAGGGCGTGCTTCCAACTCCTGAGGAAAGAAGCAACTATGCACGGCTGCTGAACAAGCACTCAATGCTCCACACCGATATGAGGAACTTCTTCAGGTCCTATCCCCACGATGCCCACCCCATGGCCATTCTGGCCAGCATGGTCGCCTCCCTTTCCGCCTTCTACCCGGAAATGGAGGAAAAGGATCCTGAGGACAACATCGACCTCACGGTAACGAGACTGCTTTCCAAGATGAGAACGATCGCGGCTTTCTCCTACAGGCAGTCCATCGGTTATGACTTCGTCGATCCCCGCTATGATTACTCCTACTGTGAGAACTTCCTCAACATGATGTTCTCATCCCCCGTGCTTGACTACCGTCCCGATCCGGTGCACGTAAAGGCCCTGAACCAGCTCCTGATCCTCCATGCGGACCATGAGCAGAACTGTTCGACCTCCGCAGTCCGTCTCGTAGGCTCGGCAGAGGCAAACCTCTATGCATCGGTAGCTGCTGCATGCTGTGCCCTCTGGGGTCCGAAGCACGGAGGTGCCAACCAGGCAGTCATGGCAATGCTCAACAGCATCATCCGGGATGGCCTGTCGGTCAAGGAAATCGTTGCAAAGGCTAAGGACAAATCCAACGCCTTCCGCCTCTCAGGCTTCGGTCACAGGGTATACAAGACCTTTGATCCGAGGGCCAGGATCGCAAAGAAGATGTGTGAGGAAGTCCTTAAGGTCGAAGAGACCAATGATCCCCTGATGGAAGTAGCCCTCGAGCTTGAGGATACTGCACTCCATGATGGCTACTTCATCGAGCGCAACCTCTACCCCAACATCGACTTCTATACGGGAATAATCTTCCATCTGATGAGAATTCCCCAGTCCATGTTCACGGTCCTCTTCGCAATGGGCCGCCTTCCCGGCTGGATCGCCCACTATCTGGAGTGGAGACACGATCCCTATCAGAAGATCGGACGCCCCAGACAGGTATATGCGGGCCCCGAGGAAAGGAAGGTCATTCCCCT
>JALEVV010000082.1 GCA_022788185.1 Spirochaetales bacterium
GGGCCATTACTATTTTTTTCCTCCACGATTTGAATGACATGCTGAATTATCAGTATTTCATTGACTATTATGATGGTTACTGTTTTCTGTGTATGTTTGTATTACTTACTCCCCTTATATTTCCTTTCAAGTTTTATTATATACATAGAATAATTAATTATTCTAGCTATCTGTCAAGGTAAAGAAAAGCTGCTTTCATCCCACACGCAAGCGTGTGGGTTTTTCGCAGCATATATATATAACTCTCTCAGGTATTGTCATAACGCCTCCTTGCCAGCAGAAGCACTGCCACGAACGATACCATGGCAGGGATCAGGAACTTATCGGGTCCGAAGATGATAAGAGACAGTACCGAGAGCACGAAGCCTGAAGCGGAACTGAAGAGAGGCTTTTTCGACATGAAATGGTCCAGGAAGATGACAATGAAGAGCGCGGTCATGACAAAGTCCAGTCCCGTGGTATCGAACGGGATTGCGGAACCGATGAGCGCACCTGCCCATGAGCCTGCCACCCAGTAGAGCTGGTTGAGGAGCGTTACCGCGAACATGAAATCCATCTTATCGATACCCTCGGGAGGCTCTGCCGAGATGTTCACGGAAAAAGTCTCATCGCAGAGGGCGTATATCATGTAGGTCTTCTTCAGGCCCGGCCTGTCATATTTCTCAAGCATCGAGATCGAATAGAATATGTGCCTTGCGTTGACCGCAAAGCCAAGCAGGAATGCCGCAAGCGGGTCAAACGGGGAAAGAAGGATGCTGCCCGCAAGGAATTCCAGGGAGCCCGCAAAGACGGCCAGGCACATCACCATCGGATAAACGGCAGAAAACCCCAGACTCCTCATGTAGACGCCGTAGGAAAATCCAAGCATCAGGAAGCCTGTAAGTATGGGTATTGTATGGGGGAAGGCCGCACGGAATGCGGCTTTTGTTTCACTTTTCATGCACCGCTGATTTTATCTTTGTTGGAAACAACAATCAACTACCCGGATGGTAGGGGATCAGGGGTCCTTTCAGATCAGCCACGTGAACATAACCTTCGGCTACCGAGACAGAGGACGTCACCCCCGCATGATACGTTGTCCATGCAGAATGCTATTGCCCTTCCGTGCTTCCACTCAGATACTCCCATGATATTATCCGGGGAGGTATGCGCTTATGGTTCTTTCCCGATTTAATCTCAGCAGGATCGGCATCGCTTCCATCCTGAAGAAAAATCAGGTTTCCCGAATCATGATAGACGTTTTTTAATATTGTTTTGCGACGTTTTGCATGATTCGATATCCAATACCCTTAACATTAAGAAATTATTTTATTAATGATTATTTTTATACAGATTATGGCTTTTTTGTTTGATTTTAAACACACGTATCAAAAAGTTGCATATACATTATTTTAACATCCATTATTATACTTTGACTCATGAAAAAGAAATCTCGGATAAGACGTCTTTTAAAGTACATCATATTCTTTATCATCGTGGCTGCATCACTGTATGGCCTCAATGTGTTTTTCTCATCCAGAACCAGGGCGACATACACTCCCCCGCTCACTCCCGTGACAGTCACAAGAGCGGAGAAAGGCAATATAGAGAAAGGAATTACCTTCTCATCATACATTGAAGCCTCAGCAATGATTCCTGTTGTCCCGTTCGTAAGCGGCACGATCGAGGAATACATGATCGAGGCAGGAGACAGGGTCGAAAAGGACCAGGTGCTGGCTGTCATCGACAGAGAGGCATTCTATCAGCAGATGCTTCAGGCAAGGGCCCAGTATCTGGCATATGAAAGTGCGTACGGAAGGGTTAAGGAGCTCAGTGCGCTGGGAGCTGCCACCGCACAGGACCTGGACACGGTAACCGCACAGAGGGATGCGGCCGCGGCACAGCTTGAGCTTGCAAATCTCCAGCTCTCATACACCGAAGTCAAGGCTCCCGTGGCGGGAACCATCCTTCAGGCGCCCCAGTCAAAGGGTGACATAGCATCAGACAGGGCTCCGGTGGCCGTCATAGCCGACCTGGATGATCTGGTTGTCAATGTCAGCGTGCCTGAAAAGTATTACACGGTTCTGAATGAAAGGAAGGATGATCTGATCTTCACGGTCACGAGGGACGGCGACGGTGCCTCATCCCCGGCAACGCTGGTATCAATAGCGCCTTTCATCGATGCCGCAACCAAGACCTTTAAGGTAAAAGTCCGCGTTGATGACCCTTCCCTCTTCACTCCGGGCATGTATGTGAAAACCGAAATCATCTACGAGCGGGCCGAGGACATCACGATTCTGAGCCAGAGTCTGAGAAAGAGTGACGGCTCCCTTTACGTCCTGGAGGACGGAAAGGCAAAGTACGTGGAATTCACTCCTGAAATTGAGAATGATCTCTATTTCCAGGTTCCTGCCGGATATGAGGATGCCCTCATAATCGATGAGGGGCATAACGGAGTGCTGGACGGGGAAGAAGTCCGCGTCATGGAGAAGTAAAAAGTGAAAATAGCCAGATATGCAGTAAAGCATCCAGTCTATATCACGATGATCCTGATCGCGCTGGTCGCCTTCGGTCTCTACTCCGTTACGGGCCTCAACATGGAGTTCGTTTCCAACATGAACGTGCCCCAGGCATTCATCATAGCGGTCTATCCCGGAGCCAGTGCGGAAACGGTCGAAAGGGAGGTCATAGACATTCTGGAGGAGGACCTGGTCACACTGCCGAACTTCTCCACGATGACCTCCAACGCCTACAACTCAATGGGTGTGGTTCAGGTTGAGTTCTCCGGAGGCGTTGAGGCCAAGGATCAGCTGAACGAGATAAGAAACAGGATAAGACAGCTTTCTGATGACCTTCCTGACGGTCTTCAGGGGGAACCCGTGGTCATGATCGGAGGAATGTCACTGCTTCCCATCATGTCCTTCACCGTCGAAACCGGTGAAGATGTTGCCGGCGCAACCAAATATATAAAGGATGAGATAATCCCGCTTATCTCCCAGATCGACGGAGTATCGACCGTAACGGTTTCCGGCGGCATGGAGGAGAAGGTCGTCATCCGGCTCAATACCGATGAGCTGCTGAAGCGGAACATCTCCACGCTTCAGGTGTACCAGATGCTTGCCTACAGTAACCTCAACATCCCGCTGGGTACCGGTGAATACCAGGGAAGGAACACCGACATCAGCTTCGAGGGTTCCTATGACAGTCTTGAAGACATCAGGAACCTGACTGTCGGTGCCTCCGATGACGGCACCCTCATCAAGCTGAGGGACGTGGCAACTGTAGAACTTACCACCCCCGATCCCGATGTGATAACAAAGAAGGACGGAAGGAACATAATCAGTGTTGATGTCTGCAAGCGTGAGGACGGCAACACGATGAAGATCACATCCGCGATAAAGAAGATAATCGAGAAGCAGGAAGCCGACAGCAACGGCGCCCTGAAGTTCAACATAATCGCAGATGACTCGAGAACGATAACGGCCTCGCTGACCAGCGTCGTTTCCTCTGGTATTTCGGGAATCATCATTGCGGTAATCGTCATCTTCCTATGCCTGGGGGACCCGAAGGCAACGGGAACCATTGCCCTCTCGATGCCCCTCTCGATTCTCTTTACCTTCATAGGTCTCAAGGCCTTTGACATTTCAATAAGCCTCATGAGCCTGGCAGGCATAGTAATAGCCCTTGGAAGCATAGTGGACGGCTCCATAGTAATGCTGGAGCAGACGTATATGTATTACCGTCAGAAGAAGGACGGCAGGTACGTTAATACCGTAAACAGCAGCATCTACCGGGCCAGCGACACCGTAGCGGTATCCATCCTGGGCTCAGCCCTCACCACCATAATCGTATTCATCCCCATTCTCATGATCGACGGTCTTGTCGGACAGATGCTGAGAGATGTGTCACTGAGCTTCATCTTTGCCCTTAGCTTCTCCGCAGTCGTTGCAATCGTCTTCATCCCCTACCTACTGAAGAAATTCCTCCCGGAGGAGAGGAAGGAAAGTAAGGAGAACCTCATCGAAAAGGGTATGGCGAAACTGAACCGCATCTACGGTCGCATGGTAAACTGGACGCTCCACAACAGGAAGTTCATCATCACCATCTGTATCGTCGTGCTGCTGGTGACTGTATGGGCCGTGGCTCAGCTCGGTGTTGCCTTCATCCCCTCGACAGATAACAGTGAGTTCTACATCAACTTCGCGTTCCCGGCAAGCAATACCATGGAGAAGACCGAGGCCCAGCTCGATATGGCAGAGGCCGTGGTCAGGGAGATTGTTCCTGAGATAAAGACGCTGGTAACGACAGTGGGTTCAACTTCAGGTCTGTCTTTCGGATCCTCATCAAGTGCAGGCTCGATCAGGGTAATCCTCCATCCGGTTGCCGACAGGGAAAGAGACATCCATGAGATAATCAGAAATGTGAAGTATGCCCTCGATGAGTGCATGACCGACACCGATGTCAATGTTCTCAACGGCGGTTTCGATAACCTCGTCAGCTACGTTACCGGAGGCGGCGGATACGCCATGACACTGGTAAGTGAGGATATGGACCTGCTGTACTCGGAAGCTTCAAGAATCGCCGATTACCTGAAGAGTGATCCGGAGGTCATGAATGTGGAAATGAATACCTCCTATGACAACTATTCAGCCATCATCAAGGCCTCCAATGACTACCTCTCATCCCTGGGAGTGACATCATACGAGGCGGGAATGACCACCGCAATCCTCTTCAACGGAGTGGACAACGGCACATTCATCGATCCCGTTACCAATGAGCGTTACGACATCAGGCTGGAGTCCGATGTGACCGGCAGGATGATAACCGATGATCTTCTGAGCGGCCTTGCCGTCATAACCCAGGACGGAAGGACCGTATCCTTCGGTTCCTTTGCAGATCTGGAGCTGGAGAACTCGGTCAGCCAGATCAACCACATCGACAGGGCAAACACGATTACGATCAACTGTGCCACCACCGACGTCAATACGATGGACATCGTATCCCGCCTTAATGAATACCTTGCCGAAAACCCGCTTGATCCCGATGTATCGGAGCGTGTCGCAGGCGTATCCAAACTGGTCGGGGAGATGCTGGGCCCGATCTTTACGGCTCTCGCCATAGCAGTCTTCCTGGTATTCATGGTCATGGTATTCCAGTTCGAGCGCTTCGATCAGCCCCTGCTGATCCTGATGACTGTGCCCTTCAGCATAATAGGTGTCGTTCTCTCACTGCTGGCGTTCAACTCCACGCTGAACATGATCTCCCTCTTAGGCGTCATATCCCTTTCAGGAACGGCGGTAAACAACGGCATCATCCTCATCGACTACATGAACATGCTGGTTGATGAGAAGAGAAAGAAGGCACTGCTTGAGAAGGGATATGACATCGAGGATGACTCCTTCGAGGCCAAGGGCAAGCTCGGTTATGAGACCGATCTTCATAACCTGCAGGATTCCATCGTGGAAGGTGCCCAGTCCAGACTCAGGTCAATTCTTATGACCACGCTCACCACGATGCTAGGCGTTGTGCCCATGGCAGTCGGAACAGGTGAAGGAAGCGAAATCTACGCTCCCCTCGGACAGGCCATTGCGGGAGGTCTGCTGGCAACCACTGCCATCGCCCTCTTCCTGATGCCCGTGCTCTACTACATCCTTGAGAGAAGGAAACTGAAGACAACATACAGAAAACAGAAAGAAACAGAGGTAACTACATATGAAACAGTTTAAACAGATCATGACAGTACTGCTTGTGCTCTTACTCCTCACATCATGCTCATCGGTGTTCAGCGGAGGTTTTACAGGCACCATAAGGGAAGACAAGGGAGGAAGTGACGACTCAAATAACACCGGCATCGAAGGCGCAACGGTATACATCTATACCGATGAGGGTGCGCGTAATGCCGACTACGATGCCGCAACTGCCGCTTCCCCTTCATTGCCTTCCCGCTATGTGGCAAGCACCACAACCAATGCAAACGGCCAGTTCTCCGTTTCCAAGATCCTCTGGCAGACCAACAGTCCTGCATACGGAAAGACCGCGGACAGGATCAGTCTTTATCTGCTGATCCACAAGGCTGGTTTCGGCGTGAATGGCTACAACAAAAACTCATCCATGATAACGATAGCCTCCGACAGCACGAATGAAGCCACATACACTGAGGCATTCAGACGCACTGAAAAGGTCACGACGGTCAGCTTCACGCTCAGCAACATCGTAAGCGGCGGAGCAGCCGTTTCCGATCCCCTCCTGATAAAGCTTTCGGACCTGAAAGTTCTCGATGACAGCTGCACGATCACAAGGACATCAAGCGACAACACCTTCGATGTTGCATATAAGAATGATGACTCGGCAGCTCCGAGGATTGAGGTAAAGGGGTACACGATCCAGAATGAGAAGGGTTCCTCCACCTGGAAGCTCTGCGCTGAGGACGGAAGTGCATTCGTACCTGTCGAAAGGAACATCTACACATCCCAGGGAACGCAGAATATCAGCATTTATGCAAAGCAGACGGAATTCACGTTCCCGACCGTCAGCGGAAGATTTGACAGCAATTCAGGAGGAACTGTTGTCGGAAATGATACCGGTACAGCCGATGATGACGGAGTTAAGGTTGTTCTTTATGCGGTTAAGGGCTCTGACCGAATTAAGCTCGGAGAGACGACTACTGCCGCCGAAAGGGTCACTAACGACAGGCTGACGCACGGCAATTTCTCCATCACGGCCGATACAACTTACAAGTGGACAGTTGTGCCTGATTACGCAAATCATGTGTATGAGGGCTACTATGCCTCCTTCAGTGATTCAGGATATAGCCTGGAGCTTAATATCGGCGGTACAGGCGGTACAGGCGGTACAGATCATCCTATTAACACCGCTAATTACACATCCCAGCAGACAGCACTGAATGCAGGTACGGTTACACGATGAGCATGAAGAAAACAGTACTGACATCAATATTGTGTCTTACCCTGCTCCTCCCGCTTGCGGCCGGAGACGGAAGCTACGGCTACAGTGAGCTCAAAAGCTCGCTGAAGGCCAACAGCACTTCCCTTCAGAGTGCCGTCGAGACCGTAAAGCAGGCTAAACTGGACACGAAGGATGCAAAAGCCAATTACCATCCCACGATTGATCTGACGGTCTCGGGATCATACATCATCAACCCGATAGGCCCGATCACGGTGAATGCTTCAGAGCTGGGACTTCCGTACAACCAGTACATAACGCTGTATGACGGGATGGAGAGCACGCTCTATCAGACACAGCTCTCAATTCAGCAGCCGATCTTCACCTGGGGCAAGATATCGAACGCTGTGAAGGCCTATGAGGAGATCGAAGCCGTCAGGGGCCTTCAGCTGACAGACACGGAAAACCAGCTGGACGCAGAGCTGAAAACCAGACTTGCCGCCATGTACTACATGGATGAAATGATAGGACTGCTTTCAGAGCAGAAGGCCTATGCTGAAAGGCTGGTCGAACTTGCCACCTCCGCCTTCGAACAGGGAATGATGCTTGAACAGGACCTTCTGGAGACCAGGATCGAAGCCCTGCAGCTCGATGTCACAATCAGCGAGATCAATGCCCAGTATGCTTCCAACCTTACGAGTCTGAGAACAATGACTGGCCTTCTTGACCTGAAGAAGGAAGACATTTCCTTCACTCCGGACGAGGAAGCGTTCCGCCGCCTGGCAGAGCAGGACAGGAACGTACTGATGAAAAGTGCCACCAGTCAGAGTCAGCCGACCCTTCAGATGCTCTCCCACATGCAGAGTGCAATGGAGTACAGCGAGAAGGTAAGCAGGGCAAGCGTGTACTGGAAACCTGACTTTGCCCTGCAGGTGACAGCTTCCTACGGCGGAAGCCGCCTTCCCCTGGTCGAGACCGACTGGTACCGGCAGAATGATTACAACGGCATGATAACGGTGGCATTCAAAACCACCCTCTGGGACGGAGGCAAGGCCCTGAACGGCATAAAGCGTGCAGAGAGCAATACCCAGAGTGCGGTCATCAGCAGGGATGAGGCCGTAAACACGATAATCACCACACTGACGGAGCAGTTCTCCGCAATGGACATGGCGATTTCGAAGATAGCATACCTGGATTTGAAGGAAGAGACGCTCATAAGTAAGGTAAGCCAGAAGGAAACGCTTCAGCAGTACGGAAGTGCATCGGAAAGCGATGTCCTTCAGGCAAAGATCGAACTGAATACCTGCCGCCTTGAAAGGATACAGGAAAAAATGAAGCTCTCACAGGCTGCGTACCTTATTGAATATCTTTCCTCACACAGGGGAATCTGACGGACAGGGGGACATTTCCCCCTGTTTGTTATATTATCAGGGCCATGACAAACATAATCCTCGACCTGGATACGGGCATTGACGATACACTGGCCCTGCTCTACGTGATCGCAAGGCGCGATGAATTCAATCTTCTCGGAGTCACATCCACATTCGGAAACGTTGAAACTGAAACTTCAGCCCGGAATTCACTTACCATACTGGATCTCTTCGGACGTACGGACGTACCCGTTTTCATTGGCGAAAGAGCACCGGAAGGAAAGACTGCCTATCAGGTGATGCCCTACATATACCGCATCCACGGCAGAAACGGCCTTGGGGAAGTGGATTTTCCCAGCTCCCAAAGGAAACCGGAAGAAGGTGCCGTTTCCTTCCTGAGCCGGATGATAACCTCTCATCCCGATGACCTCACGATAGTGGCAACAGGTCCGCTGAGAAACCTGGCTGAGGTGTACCGCAAATATCCTGAAACTATGAAAATACCTCATAAGGTGATCTCTATGGGAGGGGCCCTCACGGTGGAAGGAAATGTCACGCCCTTTGCAGAGGCAAACTACTATAAGGACCCGAAGAGTGCCTCCTTCGTGTTCTCCCTTCCCATCGATCTCATCCAGATACCACTGGATGTGACCGAGCGCTCACATCTGCATCTTTCGGACACGGAGGAATGGAAAGGTGAAAGAGGGATGCTCATCAGGAAAATGACTGAGTTCTACATTGGCTTCCATAAGAAGGACTTCAGCTACCTGCATGACCCTTCCGCAGTGTGTGCGGCCCTTCACCCTGAATACTTCAGTTATCTTTCGCTGCCCATGAAGATCACGGACGATGGACGCTCCGTCGGTGACTATATGGCAGCTATCCCTGAAAAGAAGGTGGCTGTAGATGTCAGGACGGAATGTGTGGAAGAAGAGCTGAAGCGCAGCTGGAAAAAGCTACTGGGCTGAACTTCCTCCGCCTGATAGCGGGAAGCGGAAGACGACACAGGCATATCCGTCCTCATTGAAGATGTTCATCTCCCCCTGATGGTTATAGAACAGATCTATTCTGTCCCTGGTATTCAGAAGTCCAAGCGAGGAGGAAGACTCCAGCGCCTTTGCATTCTTGTTTCGAACACCGTCCAGGACGTTTTCAGGGAATGGGTTGCCGTCATCAATTATTGAAAAGACCAGGAAATCTCCGTCACGCACCGCCCTGATCTCAATATGCAGGGTTTTCCCTTCCATGAAACCGTAGTTGAATGCGTTTTCCAGAACAGGCTGGAAGATCATCCAGGGGACGGGCATGTCCATGAACTCCTCCGGGATGGAGGTGCTGAAGACAAAGGAGTCCTTGAAGCGGAAGTGCTGAAGCTCAATGTAGGTCTCCACCGACTCCAGCTCTTCCCTGAGGGGAATGCCGCTGTGGTTGTCAAAGCGGAGGGACTGCTTCATCAGGTTGGAAAGCAGCTTGGTCATCTGACTAAGGTCATTCTCCCCACCGCTGGTCCTGACGGCTTTCCAGTAAAGGTTGTTCAGGGTGTTGAAGAGGAAATGAGGGTTTATCTGAAGCTGCAGTGCCCTGTATTCCAGTGCTTCGGACCTGAGCTTGAGATAGTCCTGTTCCACAAAGTGCTTCAGGATCAGGTCATCAAGTCTGACGAAGATGTTCTCATCCTCCTTGGGCTGTTCCAGTTCGGCGCCTGACCTATTCAGTGCCTCAATCAGGTTGTTGATGAAACGCCTTTCCTCCATGTTTGTCCTGTAAGTGAGCAGGAGGCCTAAAGCTGTCGCAAAGACGATTGCAAGAAATGTCAGATATATGATGCTGTGGGATGGCGCGAAGAGCTCCTTCCTGCTGAAGGATAGGCTGTACTGCCATCCATATTTGGGGCTGGACATGCTGACTGAGAACGGATTCTTCTCATTAAACGGAAGCTGGGAATAGGAGAAAAGCGGCTCGCCCTTCTCGTTGAAGACTTCCACGAAGGGTGCGGCCCTGCCGCTGTTCTTCTCAAAGAAGTTGGTCATCTCCGAAATCCTGACATCAAGGATGATGACACCTATTTTCTCATCGTTCCTGTCCAGAATGGGACGGGAAAGCCTTATTATGTTATTGTCGTGTCTTTCGCTTTCAAGGGTATATGAAGTCGGTTTCTTCATGTACTCGCTGACCCATTCCTCCTCCCCGACTTCATTCAGCTTCTCATACCCGCTTCCGGAGTAAAGGATATATCCGGTCTGGTTGTCGATGTACAGAAAGATGGCGCTGACGGTCGGGCGGGTATTGGCTATGGAGGTAAAGAAGGATTTGACCAGCTGGGTCTCTCGGAAAAGCTGATAGTCCATCTGGGAAATGTCATGTACCTGCTTCAGGTTGGTAAGGATATCGGGATTCCTGAGCAGCATTGTGTTGATGGCATCCAGCTCATCCATGACGGAATCATAGTAGGTGATGGTCTGTGACAGGGTGCTGTTTGCCATCTCCGTCGTTGATTTCCTGATACTGTAAAGCGTTATTCCTGAACTGATTATCCCCAGAAAGATAATCGTAATGAGCATCGGGAATGAATGTCTCAGGAAGATTCTGATGAGATTTCTGTTGCCTTTGCTCACTTCTTATTCTTCCTGCTGTTCCTGTACTCTATCGGAGTCATTCCGTAGACCTTTCTGAAGGTCCTGCAGAAGTTCTGACTGTCCGTATATCCCAGCGCCTCCGCAATCTCCTTATTCCGGTATTTGGCAGGCGGGGTCAGCATGGAGATGGCAGTAGCCATCTTTATGTCCTGAAGATACTTCTGGAAGTTGATCCCGGTCTCCTTTTTGAAAAGGCGGGACAGGTACGACTCGCTTACGCCAAGCTCATCGGCAACGGCACTGAGGGTGCATTCCCGGGTCCTTTTCTTCATAAGCTCAATGGCATTGCGGACCAGCACGTTGTCAATACCGTCATTTTCTTTGTCAGAGGACGGAAGAGGTGCCCTGGCATCGAGGATCTCCTTTATTCTGGTGAAGGTTTTGGTAAGCTCATCAAGGGAAACGGGCTTCACCAGATAGTCCTGCACGCCATATTTTATGGCCTGCTTTGCATATCTGAATTCGTCATAGGCGGACATGACGCAGAAAAGCGGTTTATTCTCCTTTCTGCTGAGGGCGTCGAGAATATCAAAACCTGATTTAAGCGGGAGCCTTATATCGGTCAGGACCACATCAGGCATTGTTTTCTGACAGAAATCCAGGGCCACATTGGCAAACCTGAATGACCCTATGACCTGGAAACCGATGCTTTCCCAGGGGTAACAGTCGGTCAGGGCTTCAAGAGTTTCCTCTTCGTCGTCAATGATAATCAGTGAATACATGAATCATCTCCGGAATATTTCGCATCCGTTCATTTGTGAAAAGAGGACGCTGCCGGCGTCCTCTTACCTGAGTCAGTCAATCGGGCAGCTGTCGTAAAGCTCCTTAATGTGGTTGCCGCACCACTGGGCATTTTCCGGTGTGGTGTTTTCCAGGGTTGCATAGATGAACGGTTTTTCTTTCTTGATGAAGCGGATAATCTGGGTGTAATCCATCTCTCCCGTTCCCGCACCCACGCTCTTGAGGCCATAGCCCTCGTTCACACGGATGAAGTCCTTGAAATGAACCATGGCGATATCCGGTCCAAGCAGCTCGATGGCTTCCTGGAAGACCTCTTCCCTGTGGTCCACATTGTCCAGATCAAGCATGTTCACGGGATCAAAGAGAACCTGGAGGTTATGGGAGCCGATCTCATCCAGAGCCTGTCTGCATCTTTTGGGTCCCCAGATGATGTGTCTTGCAACGGGTTCGATCGCAAGGGTGACGCCGTACTGCTCGGCACATCTGACTACAGGCTTAAGCTCCTTCAGGAAGAGGGAGAAAGCCGCATCGGAACGGCATTCGGGGCAGTATTTGTATTCCACATTGGGAGCACCAGTTTCGGTACCGACCATTCCGCAGCCTAACAGGGAGGCAAACCTTATGTGTGCGAAATACTTCTCCCTGGCGGTCTTCATGTAATCCGGATCAGGGTTTGCCAGATTCAGATAGTTGCCGATAACGGCAATATCCAGGCCGTTTCTCTCAAACAGGTGCCTAAGGTAGTTCGCATATCCCGGTGTGAGGGCTGAAGCTGTGCACGGATATTCCTTGAGTGCCTTGGAAAGTGCCAGGTGAACGCATGAAAATCCCTTTCCCCTTACAATTGGAAGAAGCTCATCCAGAGGAAGTTTTTCCGCATCATGAAGTCTGAGTCCGATCTGTACCATAATAATCTCCTAATGTGTATTTTAACTGACCGTCCCGGATCAGCCTCCCCTCCGGAAATATTACGGAAGGGAGGGTAATTCCGGAAAACCGATATCAGATAAGTCCCTGATTTTTCAGGAGCTCTCTGAATTTTACCATCTGATTCTCAGGAGAGGGAAGATTCGGAAGGAACGGATCTCCCACATTCTGTCCGACAATGTTGGCATAGTCCTTGGCAGCAACAGGGAAGGATGAGGCATCCATCTGCAGCCTGATCGGGTTAAGATCAAACTGTGCCTTCAGGGCACCCTTAAGGTCACCTTCCATGAACTTGTTGTAGATCGAGCATACCAGCTCAGGCATATAGTTTGCCGTACAGCATACTGCTCCGACACAGCCAACTGCCAGACCTGCGTAAATCACGGTGTCCTTTCCGCACATGACCTTGAAGCCCACATCGGCATTTCTCCTGATGAATTCCTCTGTCTGGGAAATGTCACCGGAGGAGTCCTTCATGCCTACGATGTTGTCCACATTGTGAGCAAGGTACTCGACTACACTCTGGGTAATCGGGTAACCGGTACGTCCGGGGTTGTTGTAAAGGAGGACCGGAGTGTCGGGAACGGCGCGGGCAATGGTCTCGAAGTGGAGCTTGAGCTCAGCTTCCGTCGGCTTGATGAACATGGGCTGGAGGATGGAAATACCGTCCACATGCTTTGAAGCGCCCATTTTGGCAAGTCTTACGCACTTGCTGGTCCTGATGGCACCGATGCCCATGTAAACGGGAATCCTGCCCTTCACCTGATCAACAGCGACGGTGATGATCTCTTCCATCTCGTCTTCTTCCAGCATGTAGAACTCACCGTTGGATCCGAAGACCAGAAGACCTGCGATACCGCCCTTGATCATCCAGTCAATGTGCTTTCTGAATGCCGCCTCGTCGAACTTCTCATCCTTGGTGAACGGAGTTACCACGGGAGGGATGATACCCTTGATGAAACTTGTGTCCATAACTGCCCTGCCTTAATAAATTGTAGCAGATGCTACCTTCTCATACCACTTGGCAAGTGCGCTGTGATCGCACTGTCCGAGACCGTCTGCCCTGAGTGTCTGCATCATTTCCATGACTTCGGCTGTGAGCGGGAGCGGAGCTCCGACTGCATGGCCTGTCTCAAGTGCGTTGTTGAGGTCCTTTATGTGGAGGTCAATCTTGAAGCCGGGCTTTGTGTCGTTGGATGTCATCATGGGTCCCTTTGCATTCATTACGGTGGAACCTGCGAGACCGCCCTTGATTGCGGCAAAGACCGTATCAGGATCAACACCGGCCTTCTTTGCGAGCATGAAGCCTTCGGCCACTGCAGCGATGTTTGCAGCAACTATGACCTGGTTGCAGAGCTTTGTGGTATTTCCTGCGCCGACGCCACCGCAGAGGACTGCGGAAGAGCCCATTGCATCGAAGAGGGGCTTACACTTATTGAAGACCTCCTCATCTCCGCCGACCATGAAGGCAAGCGTGCCGTCGATGGCCTTCGGCTCACCGCCGGAGACGGGTGCATCCAGCATTCTGATTCCCTTGGCTTCAAGTTCCTTTGCAATCTCCTGGCTGACACCCGGAGCGATTGATGAACAGTCAATGAAGATCTGTCCTTCCTTCATCATGGAGACGACACCGCCTTCGCCGAGCATTACGTTCTTAACCTGCGGGCCGTTCGGAAGCATGGTGATGATGACCTCTGCCTTTTCCGCCACTTCCTGATAGGAGGCTGCGATACAGCCTGCTGCCACAGGACCTTCGCAGGCAGACATGGTTCTGTTGGAGACATAGACTTCATGTCCTGCCTTCCTGAGGTTGATGGCCATGGGCTTACCCATGATTCCCATACCGATAAATCCGATTTTCATATTATTAAATCTCCTTAATCTTTATCCTTAGAATTATTCCGTTACCCTGAGATATTCAGACCAGGCCATCAGGGAAGCGGCAGCTCCATGCTGATTGTCCGTCATCTGTTTCTCTGAAAGGTAGTAATCGGGAAGACCCGTCCTGTCAGTTCTGTTGTCCGGTCCGGGTCCGAGACCGGCAGAGGCACAGATACCGTAAAGGTGAATTTCATCGCCTTCCTTCTTAAGGTAGGTATCCCTGATTCCATCGAGAACTTCCTTTCCCCTGAGAGCATCGCCTGCATCCAGCATGCCCAGCCTTGCACCCTTCATAAGGGCATAGGCGACCATTGCGGAGCCGCTGGTCTCAGAGTAGTTGCCTTCCAGATCCGCTCTGTCCACAACCTGGAGGAACATCTTTGTTTCAGGCACCTGATACTTCATGATGCCGGAAATTGCCTTTCTCAGCAGGGGGATGAGTTTCTCAGCCTCAGGTGTTCTGTCCCTGAGTATTTCATAAACATCGCAGAGTGCCATGAGATACCACCCTTCAGCCCTGAGCCAGACTGCAGGGGACTGTCCCGTGGTCTTATCAGCCCATTCGGCTTCCTTCGAGCAGTCGACCGCATGCATGTAAAGATCGAGAGCCGGGTTATAGAGCATCTCCTCAGCCTTCACGAACTGACCGATGATGTCGGCAGTCTTATCTTCCCCGATTTCCTCAGAAACCGCTGCATAGAAGGGCTGACCCATGTAAAGACCGTCCAGCCATACCTGGTTGGGATAGATGTTCTTGTGCCAGAAATTTCCGGTGCACGTCCTCGGGTAGGTGCTGAAGTTTCCGTAGACCTTCAGATAAGCATCTCTATATTTCTCATCCTTAGTAAGGTCATAAAGTGCGTAAAGCGACTTTCCGAAGCTGATTTTGTCGATGTTGTCCTCACTCCAGTTGATGATGGTGCCATCATCCTTGAGCAGGTACTTCGCAGAATCGAGAATATATTTTCTGTAATCCTCATCTCCTGTCACCTTATAAAGATAATACGATGCCAGGATACAGATGTCATCCTTGTAGTTCCATGCCTTGTCCCGCAGGAAATCCTCTAACTTCCGACCTAGGAACCATTTTGAATACTCTTTCCACATATCATTTATCTCCTTATAAACCATAGAAATCAGCAACCCTGTTCAGGATGGTGACCGCTTCACTCTCCGTGACAGGATTTTTGGGATTGAAACAGTTGTTTTCATCAGTTTCCATAAAGCCGAAATAGAGACTGCGGTAGACGTTGGTGCCGTAGTTCTTCTGCACCTCGGACCGGTCGGCACAGTCGGGCATCGTAGATGATGCATTGCGGTAATTTACTCCGCAGGATTGCATGCACACGGTTGCCATTTCTTCCCGGCTGATGGTCGCTTCGGGGTTGAAAAGACCATCCTTACCTACGGGCAGGAACCTGTTACCGGCAGCAATCCGGTCGGCTTCAGCTTCCGTGTCCTTAAGATCCATCTTTCTGGATGTGTCTGCCAGGACAAAAAGCATTTCGGAGAGCAGGTGTCTGGTGATTGGAATGTCCCGCGGTTCCGTTTTAATCACGGCACCTCTTTCAAGCAGGCGGTCGGCAGCCTCACCCCATCCGCTTTCACTGATCACGCGGTATGAAGCGGAAGTTTCCTTCTCCCCTTCCGCATTCACCGCCGTAACCCTGACCATTCCGGTTTCCGGTGGAATGACAAGGGTTTTTCCTTCCCCGAGAGGCTTCCAGGCTGTGCCGTCAAAGCCTTCCCAGAGGAAGGTAAAGGGCACATTTTCAGGTCCTCCGCAGTTTGATGCACACGCTTCGACCTGACTGCCCATCTTGGTAAGTCCCAGTATGCGGACAAACCCGGGACGGGGAAATACTTTTCCGTTAATCCTTACATTGGAAACAGTTGGATTTTCCCAGTTCATGCTTCTGAGAGCCTTATCGGCTCCGTCGATGGTAATGTTTTCCAGCTCCAGCCCGGTGATAGGGACTTCATCGAATGCCTCGAGGAAGATGCCGTAGTCACCGCCATGGGCAGTGATGTTTTCGATCCTGATGTTCCTGAAAACGGGAAGATCGTTACCCTGTCTGCCATCCTCATAGAGCATGGTACCGTGGACTGCGGCACCATGAACCGAGTCCATTGTGCTGTCGGACAGTATGACATCCTCGATAGTGCCGCCCCTTTTGGCATTGGTTTTCATTCTGAGGGCATAGGTCAGATTGGGACTGGAGAAGCGGTTGCCGGTGGCCATTACCCGATAGATACCTCCGCTCATCTCACTTCCCAGGGCAATTCCGCCGTGTCCGTCAGCAAAATCATTGTCTTCGATATAGATGTTCCGGCATGGGATGTTCGCCTCACGGCCATCCCTGTCGCGGCCTGACTTCAGGCTGATGCAGTCATCACCGGTATCGAAACGGCAGCCTCTGATGATGACGCCGTCACAGCTTTCCGGATCGCAGCCGTCATTATTGGGACCATGGCTGCATATGTCCAGATTTTCTATGATCACGCTTTTGCACATGACCGGATTGACCTGCCACATGGGACTGTGGCGGAGGGAAAATCCGCTTAGAAGCACCCTTTCGCACCTGATCGGCTGAATGAAGTTGGGTCTGAGATAGTGACCGTCACCGAATACCCTTTCACTGACGGGGACTCCATCCTGGTTCATTTTCCTCAGCATCGCGCGGGCCCTGATCTGAAGGTCTGCGTCATTTGAGGACCAGCTGTTTTCCACCTGATGATGGAAGTTCCACCAATGGTCATGGTCGGCTCCGCCGTCCAGTGTGCCCGGACCGGTGAGTGCGATATCGGTCTGACCGAAGGAATATATCAGGGCACTGTAGTTGTAGCATGGAGAGGCCTCCCAATGGGAGAATCTTACGGGATAGTTCTTTTCCAGGTCCTCGAAAACAAAGGAAAGGACCGTCTCTGGTGATGAGAGATGAAGCTCCACATGGCTTTTGAGAAAGATCGAACCCGTCCGGTAGACACCCTTCGGAAAAACCAGTTTTCCGCCGCCATTACCGGAGATTTCATCAATGGCTTTCTGTATTTTCTCCCCCTGATTCTCACTGCTGTCGGGAACGATGCCGAAGGTGCTGGCATCAACTGAAAAGTCAGGAATTTCCGGGTAGCGGACACACTCCAGTATCTGGTTTTTCAAAGCGGTTTTATCCATTGTCTTCTCCTTTCTGGATTATACCATACCTTAAGTGTTTTCTGATAGCTTTTTTCTGTAGAATCAAGGAATTATTCACAAACAGGTAAAGAAAAAAACATGCAGGAAACGTGATTGTTTTCAGTGCGGGAAGCACCTTCATGGTGTACAATGGAACCATGGAATATTTAACGGATTTCAAAGACATCATAAAAATCGAAAGAGTGGAATTCTTCAAGCTGAATCCCATACCCCTTCCCCGGATTTTCAAGGACGGAACGGGTGGAATCAGGACCCATAGTCTCTTCGGGGACTGGATGCGCGTTTACGACAGCGACGGGAACATGGGAGAGGGTACGTGCACGCCTTTGGCTCTCTCATTCTTCGCTCCCCTGCTGCTGGAGATGGAAGGACGGAGTCTGAATGAAATCAGGAAGGAGATTTTCTGGCGAATCAGGAACTTCGGCTATCAGAGTGCCCATGTCAGGGAGGCGGGAGCCATCGATTTCATCCTTTTGGACTATCTGTCCAGGAAAAACGGAATGCCGTTGCACAGATTCCTCGGTGCAACCAAGGATTATGCCACGGTTTACAAGGGTGGCGGTTCCGTCCTTATCAGTGATGAGGAGCTGGTGGATGACATCCTCCGCTTCAAAAGCGAGGGATATGGAAGGACCAAGATCAAGGTCGCCGGTTTTGATGACTGGAAGCGGGACGTCGTAAGATTCGAAAAGGTCAGGAAAGCGGTCGGTGATGATTTTAAAATCGCGGCCGATGCAAACCAGGGATGGGACGTGGATACCGCATTCAGGTTCGTCGAAGCCACCCATGAAATGGGGCTTGCCTGGATGGAAGAGCCGCTTCATGCCTATGACATGGAAGCTCTCAGGGAGCTGTCCTCCAGACTGGACAGGGCAGGTATCGATGTGGACATCGCCATGGGAGAGTCCGTCCGATCCTACTACGAACTGGTTCAGTATGCCGAACATGGAGTCAGGCACCTTAACCCGGTGATGCCGAACTACATCTGTGTTGACGAGATCCTTAAGGCAAAAAGGTTCGCCGACACCCACGGAATCAGGCTCTCGTCGGGAGGATTCACCTATGCCAATGTGGCATATGGTGCGGTTTTCAATGATGACCAGCTCATTGAATATCATCAGCCGATTCAGGAAGTGCTGGTAAAATACACCTCGAAAATGTCCGAGGTCAGGGACGGAAGATGGTATCTGCCCTCTTCCCCGGGACTTCCGGTATCCCTCGATTTCGAGAAACTCAAAATGGACGGGCTTCTGGATTCCATCACCTACAGGTTCAGGAAAAAGTAACAGTGAAGGGGACTGCCGAAAAGCGGTCCCCTTTTTCATGATTAAAAAAGACTGCCAAATTGCTTTGACAGTCTAAGGGGTAAATTCAGGGTTCCAATCCCGAATCAGTCATCGTTGACTTCAGGTGCGGCAGCAGTAGCCTTTGCTGCCTTCTTTTTCTTAAGTGCATCTGAGATGAAGGGCCAGACAACACATAAGACGGACACCAGAAGGAGAATGAGGGAAACAGGTCTTGTGAAGAACTTCGCATAGGAGCCATGGTCATAGCTGATACCTCTTCTGAAATATCCTTCGAGTTTCGGTTCGAGGATGAATGCCAGTACGAGAGGTGAAGTCGGAAGACCTGCCATGCTCATGAATACTGAGAGCAGACAGAGCGCAAGCATGACATAGATGTCAAACATATTGCTAGAGATACCGAAACCGCCGATGTAGGAGATTACCAGGATTACGGTATACAGATAGTGATATGGAATCTTGAGAATGTACGGGAACCAGCGCTTGGTGACGATCTGGATCAGGTAGGTCACGATGGCGGAAACCAGGACACAGGCAAAGATGAGCATTGCCAGATCGTGCTGTTCGACCATGAAGAGAGGACCGGCCTGAAGGCCATGGATCGTGAGGGCTGCGATGAGCATTGCAGTGATACCGTCACCGGGGATACCGAGAGCCATCATGGGAATCAGGGCACCACCGAGGGATGCGTTGTTCGCGGTTTCGGAAGCCCAGATACCGGACGGGTTACCCTTACCGAAGGTTTCAGGCTCCTTGCTGATTGACTTGGCGTATCCATAGGCAACCATGTTGGAGATACCGGAACCCATGCCCGGCAGGAAGCCGATCCAGAGACCGACGACGAAAGCGAACAGGATTGTCTTTATGTTGTCAATGATGTCACGGAAGGAAACTCCGAGGCCCTTCATGTTCTCAACACTGCACTCAGGCATCTTTGCCTCACCCTTTGCGGAGTCCCTGATGATCTGGCACATAGCGAACATACCGAGCATCTGGGCTACGGTTGAGATACCGCCGTAGAGGTTGATGTTGCCGAAGGTGAATCTGGACATACCGTTGATCGGGTCATTTCCGAAACATCCCATGAGAAGACCGATACCTGCTGCCATGAGGCCCTTGAAGATTGATCCCTTGGAGAGGGATGCGATCAGGGTAATGGCACAGAAGCAAAGTGAGAAGTACTCCCACGGACCGAGCTTCAGGGCAACGTTGGCGATGATCGGTGAAAGGATCGTGGCGACGATGATGGAGAAGACTGATCCTATGAAGGATGCGGTCATACCGATGCCGAGAGCCTTACCGGCCTGCCCCTTCTGTGTCATCGGATATCCGTCAAAGCAGGTGGCAATGGCAGATGAGGAACCCGGAATACCGATAAGAACTGCGGAAATGAAGGTTCCTGAAACACCGCCGATCCAGATTGCCAGCAGCAGGACGAAGGATGTCGTTGTGGAAATACCGAATGTGATCGGGAGAAGAAGGGCGATACCAAGGGTTGCCGAAAGTCCGGGGATGGCACCGAATACAATACCGAGAGCAACCATTGCAATGATCAGAATGAAATTGACAGGCTGCAAACAGACCATTATTGCACTAATATAATCTGCCATGGTAACCTCAGCTGAAAAGAATTCCCTTAGGGAGTCTGACCTGGAAACCATAGACGAACATTGCATAGAGAACTGCAGTCACGACTATGGATATGATTACGGTGGTTACTACCTTAACCTTGCTCTCACCCTTCAGGTCATAGATGAATGCAAAGGTTGCAAAGGGAGTTGAGATGATGAATCCGAAGATTGACAGTGCGATGGCATAGAGCCAGAGAAGGATGTATGATCTGGTAATCTTCTTTATGCCGCCCTGCGGGAAATAGGGCTTTTCGCTCTTTTCCCTGTCCTTCCAGCCGCGGATGATAAGCGCGATAGAAGACAGAGCGATGATAATAAGTGCCACATAAGGCATGAGTCTGGGACCCGGTTCCAGCAGCTTTGCCGGTTTCTTGATATCCAGAATCTGGAAATAGAAGAATGCGACACCGACAAGGCCAACGACACCGGTAATGAAGTCTCTGCGAGGTTTCTTCATGTATGTCTCCTTGTTTAGATTTTCCTGTTTTTTTGTTTCCGATTTAATGAACGGGTAGGAGGACCCTACCCGTTCTTTGTGCGATTGAGACTGAATCAGTCAACGAGTCCGAGGGACTTACCTGTAGCAAGAGTTGCTTCGTACTCTTCAAGCTGGATTCTCTTTGACTCAGTAAGATCGTGCCAGAGAGGAATGTGTCCGATCTTGACGAGACCTGCATTGACTTCAGGATCCTCGATGATGGTCTTGAAGGAAGCATTGAGTCTCTCAACCTGGACGGGATCCATTCCCTTAGGTCCATAGATGTAGTGCATGCAGAGAACGTATGCATCTTCATAGCCCTGCTCCTGGAGAGTCTTGTAGTTGTCAGGGAGCTCACGTCCGGAATCAGCGATCTTGACACCGTTACCTGCAACGGTTCCGATGATCTTGAGCTTGCCGGCCTCAGAATAGGACTGAGCGTTACCGAGGGATACAACGCCGATATCAATGAATCCGCCTGCGATCATTGTGAGTCTGTCGGATTCCTTGGAAGCCTCAACGTGGTTGAGCTCGATGCCGAAGATCTCCTCGAGTCTGCCGAACATGAATGTGTTGGATCCGTTAGCGGGCATACCAGCATTGATCTTGCCGGGGTTAGCCTTTGCATAAGCGAGGAACTCATCGAATGTGTTGTAAGGAGCATTCACGGGTACTGCGAGGCATGAGAAGCCGTTATCATCGAGTGTGGCGATGAGTGTGAGGTCTTCAAGCGGGTTGACTTCAGAAGAACCGGTGATGTACTGAGTGATGAGAGCAGCAGTTGCAAGCATGATGGTGTTTCCATCGGGCTTTGCATTCTTTACTGTCTGGTGACCAACAGTGTTAGTCATCTGCTGATAGTTGATCTTGAGACCAAAGAGTCTTGTGAGACCTTCACCCATTGTTCTGATTGCAAGGTCCGTACCGCCGCCTGCGGAACCGGGAATGACGAATGTGAGGGTTTCGTTGGTGTTGAAGCCTGACTCACTGACGCTGGAAGCAGCAGAAGCTGTTTCCGTCTGACCATTTGCAAATAGGCAGAATGTCATTGCAAGACAAAGTAGGATAGTAATAGCTTTTTTCATTGGATTCCTCCGAAGGTGTTTTACCTTGATTTTCATGTAATTTTCACATGTTCGAAAGCGGTATCTTTTGACAAGTGTATCATTTTTTGACATCACTTTACCCCCGTCCCCTTTCTGTATCACTTTTTGATGTGAAAAGGAGCCGATCGCCGCTTTCATCCCCGGATCCATGGGAGGATTCACTCCACCCGTGCGGGCGGAAGGATAATTCCAATAATATCTTATAACGACGGCATATAATTAAGATTGAACTTACTCCGTATCCCTTTCCATGGCCCATGTCAGGGCAGATAAAAAGTATCAGAATTTGATATTTTCACAGCTTCAGCGGCTCCTCCCACGGAAAAAAAATGTTGGAAGAGCCGGGAATTTTCCTGCATAATTTATGAAAAATATCCATTAACGTCAGTAATTCTGACAGAGAGCAAAACGATGAGAGCTATAAAAATTAACAAATCGGACAATGTTGCGGTCGTCATCGCCAATGCCAGTAAAGGCGAGTGTCTGGAAGGGCTTAATGTCACACTGCTGGAGGATGTCCCGCAGGGACACAAGGTTGCCCTCGTCCCCATAAAGAAGGGTGAGGCCTGTATACGCTACGGCGTGGTCCTGGGCTTCCTGACAGAGGATGTGGAACCGGGAAGATGGATCAACGAGCACATGCTTAAGATTGCACCTTCTCCCCAGTTATCAGAGCTGAAGGCAGGTCATGAAGGGGTAATCCCCGATTATGATCCGGAAAGAAAGACCTGGATGGGATATGACAACGGTCCCGGAAAGTTTGCCGGTACCAGGAACATCCTCGGCATATCAACCACAGTACAGTGCTGCGCAGGTCCCCTGAGGGCTGCAGTGGACAGGATAAGGAGAACCATTCTTCCCAAGTATCCCAACGTGGACGAGGTTTCCGCTCTCATCCATCCCTATGGCTGCGGCGTGGCCATCAATGCCCCTGATGCGGTCATTCCAATCAGAAGCGTTAAGAACCTGACACACCACCCCAACTTCGGAAATGAGATCATGCTGGTATCGCTTGGCTGTGAGAAGCTTCAGATATCACAGGTCCTGGAGCCGGATGAAATCAACAGTGACAACGTCATCGTCCTTCAGGAATGTGACGGCTTCAAAGGCATGATCGATTCAATCTGCGAGATGGCGGAAAAGAAGCTTAAGAAGCTGAATGAAAGGAAGAGAGTCGAACTTCCCCTCTCCAAGCTCTGTGTCGGTACCCAGTGCGGAGGTTCCGACGCCTTCTCAGGCCTCAGTGCCAATCCTTCCATCGGATATGCCTTTGACCTTCTCAGCAAGGGCGGAGCAACGTGTCTCTTCAGTGAAGTAACCGAGGTCAGGGATGCCGTCTACATCATCGCCAACCGCTGCCAGGATGACGAAACAGTTGAGAAACTCAAGAAGGAAATCGGATGGTACGACAGATATCTGGCCAAAGGCGAAGTTGACAGGGCTGCCAACACCACACCCGGCAACAAGAAGGGCGGACTTTCAAACATCATCGAGAAGTCCATGGGTTCAATCGCCAAGTCCGGTAACGGACCGATTGCCGATGTCATCGGACCTGCGGAAATCCCGACAAAGCCCGGTACCGTCTTTGCGGCGACCCCTGCTTCGGACATTGTCTGCGGACCGACCCAGCTGGCTTCCGGCATCGGACTTCAGGTCTTCTCAACAGGCCGCGGCACGCCGTACAGCCTGAAGGAAATCCCGGTCATCAAGCTCTGTACCAGACATGATATCAGAAAGCAGTGGCCCGATATTTTCGACATCGATACCGGTGACATCATCACAGGTGAGGGCAACTTCCACGATGTGGGACTTCAGGTCTACAACCTCATTCTTGATGTGGCCAGCGGCAAAAAGAGCTGTGCTGAGGAACTGGGAATTTACAACGATCTGATCATAGATAATCCGGCACCGATTACGTGACCGGAAAACAGGCTTCCTGCCATGCGGCGGGAAGCATTTTTTTCACCATGCAGCAGACAGAACACTTTGATAAGTACTACACGACCATAGAGAACATGATAGCCCGCATGGAGCGCCGTTACCGGCTCTCCGGCTATCGGGGCAGATACGTGAAGGAGGACTTCCTCCCCTGGCAGGAAGGAGCAAGGGAGCTGCTGAAACAGCTTCTCGGACTCCCGCTGATCGAAGCCGAGGCGGAGCATGTTCCCTTTTCTCCCGTTTTGAAGGAAACGGTCGTTACCGGAGAGGGAATCAGGAGGGAGCGTGTCATCATCACAGTGGACAGGGGCGTTGAAATTCCCATGTTCATTCTGCGCCCTGAAGAGCCGAAAGGCACCTGGATCGCCCTACCCGGCCACAACGGCGGCGGAAAGGCCACCGTTGCAGGGGATGCTTCCTGTGAAGCCGTGAAGGATAAAATAACCCACTACGGCTACGATTACGGCATGGAGATGGCCAAAAGAGGCTACATCACGGTATGTCCTGACAGCCGCGGCTTTGGGGAGCGCCGTGAGGAATTCATGCAGGGTGATGAGCCTGAAAAGTATCTCAGATCCTCATGCGCATCCCTTGCCCATGTGGCGACCGCACTGGGCTTCTCCCTGATGGGACTCCTGGTTTATGACGTTTCAAGGATTATTGACTACCTGGAGGAGCTGGAGGATATTCCGACGGACTCCATTGGAGTCATCGGTTTCTCCGGCGGGGCCATGCAGGCGCTCTATGCCTCAGCCATCGACCGGAGAATTAATCGCACGATCATATCAGGATACTTCTACGGCTTTAAGGATTCCCTTGTGGTTCTGAACGGAAACTGTGCATGCAACTATACTCCGGGAGTGTTCCGTAACTTCGACATGTGTGATCTTGCCGGAATGATCGCGCCCCGTCCGCTTGCGGTTCAGGCCTGTCTGGAAGATCATCTGGAAGGACGAAGAGGCCTTGTGAACACCCTTGAACAGCTGGATGAAGCCCGCAGGATGTATGGCATATTCGGCAGGGACATATTCCTGGATACTCCTCCCGGAGACCATGCCTTCCATAAGGAAGGACTGGATGCACTGCTTGCATCCCTGTGACGGTTAAGACCATCAGGACATATGGCGGGATGCATACCATTCTCCCATTCTGTTTCTGAATTTTTCTTTAACCGCAACAGTGAAACAGCTGAGTAATTCATTCGTGACTTTACTCTAATCGGGTATATCCTGTATTTCAGTTTGCTGCTGTTTGGTTATGCGCAGGTATCTGAAGGAATTCCTGCAGCTGGAGACAGGTATTCTCAGCAGCGATTCCCCGGCAGGACCAGAACGTGATGCCCAAAAGCGATTGAAAGGAACCATGCTGTAAGTTCCGCTCCGAGGGTCTTCAGGAAGATGCCTGTTGCACATCCTATCTGATCAGGTGCCTGTACTTTCTGTAAAGTCCCCTGAACTGGTCATAGGTAAGCCCTAAGAGCTCTGCAGCGTTCTTCTGGTTTCCACCCGCCTCATTAAGCGCACGGGAGAGGAAGATAACATCCAGCTGACTCTGGGCCAGGGCGAAGTCCCTGAGAGGCATCGCTTCCAGTCCCATCGGCTTTTTGGGTACTTCTTCCCTGACTTCGGGCTTTGCACTCTTCTCCTGCTTCTGCTCCTGCGGTTTTCTGAAGGGATTCCTGAAGGGATTGAAATCAACCTCGGTGATGAGGGATGAGTCATTTCTGTAAACCGCACGCTCGATAACGTTCTTAAGCTCCCTGACATTTCCCGGCCAGGGATAGTTCATCAGCTCCTCCACTACCCCGTCGGAGAGTGTGGGCAGGGTGTCATGGCCGCACTCCATGGCCATCTTGGAGGCAAAATACTGGGCCAGCAGCAGAATGTCATCACCCCGCTCCCTTAAGGGAGGGAGGAAGAGGACTTCAAAGCTGAGACGGTCAAGGAGGTCCTCCTTGAATTTCCCTTCCCTGCAAAGCTGCTGAAGATCGGCATTGGTGGCTCCCACTATCCTTACGTTGCACTCATGGGTCACGGAGGAGCCTACCCTCTCATAGGTACCGTATTCGACCACACGGAGAATCTTTTCCTGCACTTCCAGAGGTATGAGGCCGATTTCATCGAGGAAGAGGGTTCCTCCCTCCGCTTCCTCGAACCTGCCCTTTCTGGTTCTGGTGGCACCTGTGAAGGCACCCTGCTCATAGCCGAAAAGCTCGCTTTCCAGAAGGGATGAGGGAAGAGCGGCACAGTTGACCGCCACAAGGTTTTTCTGCCATCTGGGTGAGAGATAGTGGATCCTCTGAACGGCAAGTTCCTTGCCGCTTCCGCGCTCTCCTATGATAAGGACCGAGCGGTCCACTTTTGCAACACGAGAGAGTTTATCCTGGAAATCAAGATAAACATCACTCTCACCAATACCCTTCTGAAGGCTGTCGCGCATATTCTCCATGTGGGGGATTTTACCACAGGTGGGATTTTTCACCAAGAAAAAAGAGGGAATTACCGACCGTTTTCACATCATTTTTTCATTATTTTATTGATATCTTCTTAATATGTAATGTATTATAAAAACTACCGAAAGGTTGGCATGCTTCCTGCTTATCATTACCGTGACAAACTGAAGATAATTCGGAGGAACATATGGGAGTTTTTTCCAGGTTTAAGGACATAGTGAATGCAAACATAAACGCCCTGCTTGATAAGGCAGAGGATCCCGAGAAGATGCTGAAGCTGATGATGCAGGAGATGGAAGACACACTGATTGAGCTCAAGAGCAACTGTGCGGCACGCATGGCATCCCGCATCCGCCTCGAGCGCAGGATTGAAGAGCAGAAGGCCCTGATCAGCCGCTGGCAGTCAAGAGCCGAACTTGCAGTCGATAAGGGCAGAGATGATCTGGCAAGGGATGCCCTGATCGAGAAGAAGAAGGAGCTTGCCACTCTTTCCTCCCTGATGAAGGATCTTGATTCCTACAGCGAAATCATCGATCAGTCAAAGGCCGAGATCAACCAGCTGGAGGACAAGCTCTCCCAGGCCAAGCTGAAGCTCAAGAGCCTTCAGGAGAAGGCCAGGGCAGCAGAGGCTGAGGCCCTTGCAAACGAGAGACTTAAGAGGAATACAGAGAGCCACTTCGACGATCTGGAGTCGATCATCGACAGGATCAATGCCGAGAACGAGCTGAACAGGCCTTCCAGGACCACTGCCGATAAGTTCAGGGACCTTGAGGAGCAGGAAGAGATTGAGAAGGAGCTTGAGGCTCTGAAGAAAGGAAGGGAGTGATGGCAGCCCTGATAGTGTTGATCATAGTGCTCGGACTTGTTGCCATAACGGCAATCGATAAGACATTCGACCTGAAGAAACGGAAGATCGAAGCTGAAATCAGGCGGGACGAGCTGAGGGCGGGAGTTGCCCCCGGGACTTATTCCAGAATGTCCAAAAAGGACCTTAAGAGGAATGCCAGGAAGGAGAAGAAGAATTCCGCAGAGAAAGAACCTGTAATGACGGAAGCTGATGAGCGCGAACAGCTCGTCAGGGGAATAGCGAACCTGAAGGAACGCATCGACAACATAGATACCATAATGGCAAACAGAAAGCACAATGGGGAGGAGAAATAAAATGACATCAAGATGGTACAGGAGCCCGAGGGGCAAAGTACTCGGAGTGGCCACAGGACTGGCTGAATGGAGGGATCTCCCCGCGGATCCCGTGAGACTCATCGTCTTTCTCGCAGTAATATTCACCGGATTCTTTCCCGGCGCCATCATATACCTTATAGTGGCCCTCTGCCTCCCTGCAAATGAGGAGGACTACCAGAGAAACTTCAAAAAGTACTACGACAGGGGACACATCTACAAGGATGCTTCCGACGCCGAGTACCGTGAGGCAAAGAACGAGAAGAGCAACGAGGATCTCAGGACAGAGTACGAAAACCTGAAGAAGAAGGTTGAGGAAATGGAAAACGAGATGTTCGACAAGGAAAAGGACTGGGACGCCCGCTTCAACGCCGATAACAAATGACCCCAGAGCGCAAAAGACTGTTATTCACGCTTCTGACAGTCATCATCGTGGCGGTACTTCTCGTGAAAAGGTTCAGCCCTTCAGGCGAGAACACCGCCTTTGAGGTGACGGTCAGGAAAACAGGCAGCTCCGTCTCGGTTTCTGCCGGAGCCAACGATGTTTACATAAAATCAGGAGAGATCTCATGCCCGGAACTCAGGAGCCGGGATGAAACCGTGTATCTCACCGAGGACATGATCTACACCTACGGCTTCACCGTCCAGACTCCCATGATACTCACCCTTCCGGAAACGACTGAAGTCCTGGAAGTGAGCGGCAGCGGGGATATTTACCTCTCCGGGGTGAATGCAGGAATCATCAATGCAGAAACCAAAGCAGGAATGCTGGATGCTGATTTGCTCAAATCAGACCAAGCGGTTCTCAGGACGGGAAACGGCCCGCTTTCGGTAAGCGGTTCGGAAGTGGGGACACTCTCCGCCGTGACCACAGGAGGGAATGCCGACATAACGGGCACACATGCTGAGCGCATTGAAGTAAAGACCCTGTCTGGGGACATACTGGCCGAAGCAGATGCACACGACACCGTACTGGAAAGCAGCGATGGCGCCATAACGGTATATGTCAAAGGCCCGGTCAGGCTCCTCCTTGAAGGAGAGGCAGAAGCAGACGAAGGCATAATCAGCGACAGTGCCGAACGCACTCTTGAGGTTAAGGGCAGCGTCAAAATAATGAGAGGAGAATGAAAATGATAAGGGCATCAAAACCGGCAATCCTGGCAATGATAATCATACTGGCACTCATAAGCTTCCTGGTGCCGTTCAGACCGCTTTCGATCCTTGCCGTGATCCTGCTGGCGCTCATAGCCATCTGGATCATCCTGGAAAAACAGAAGCCAGGCATCACAAACAGGATAATGAAGAACCTGGGTGAGACGAAGATCCTGATTCAGGACGGGAACCTCACCCTCACGGCACCGACTGCGGATGTGACTGTAACGACAACAGCTCAGAGTCCGTTTGCGGTAATTGACGGAACTGAAGTCGCAATGTCGGAAGGCATCGGGATTGAAAGGGATTCAAAGGAAGTCAAGAAGATTGAGCTTTATGTTCCGGAATGTCTTAAAAGTGTCTCACTTGCACTGGTTTCCGGAGATCTTGATGTCAGGGATGTGAAGTGCGATGAGTTGCATGCGAAATCAGTGAGCGGGAATGTGAAGCTCACTCACATAACCTGTGACAGTCTTGAGGCCAAAAGCGTCAGCGGCGATGCAGAAATATGGGAGCACAGCGGGAAAACCCTTGATGCTGCCTCGATCAGCGGTGATGTGGATGCCGAAAGCGATGCGGCCTCCATCTCCGTCTCCACTACCAGCGGAAGTATCCTGGTAAGGTACAGGGGTGAATCAAAGCCATCGGTAACGGCAAGTTCCGTCTCGGGCTCATGGGAAGTGTTCTCAAGGAGCGGAATAGGTCAATTTACGGAAACAGGAACGGAAGGCTCCATAACGGCAAAGAGCATATCAGGGGAAATAAGGATAAAGGGATAATTTATGTTAAGGATTTCAAAAAGGGCAATCGTACTGCTGATAATCATACTCACCGCACTCTGGATAGGTGCAGGGACTAAAATGTGCACCGCCAGAAATGTCTTTGAGAAGGACACCTACTCCTTCGATGGCAGCTCATTCACGATGAAGACAATGGCTGCCGATATCGAGATCACAGAGGCGGACACCGACCGGGTTAAACTGGTGATAGACGGAAGGACCGAATATCTGGAAGCAGGAAAGAGCACCAAGTCCAGGAAGGCTGAAAACGTGACAGTCACAATTCCGGCTAAGCTGGACAGCCTGAAAGCCGAGACCGTTTCAGGAGACATCTCAGCCTACGGTCTCACTGCCGGGAAAACCGAACTCTCCTCCGTATCGGGTTCGGTAAACGGCTCCGACAAAGGCCAGGCCGATTCCGTCACGCTTGAAACCGTCAGCGGCAGCATAAACTTCGAGAGCCATTCAAAAGGAGATCTTACGGCGCAGAGCGTTTCGGGAAGCATCAATGTCTCGACGGATGCGGAGAACGTGAAAACCAACTCCGTCAGCGGCAGCATCGACATAGACACGAACGGCCATGACTACGGTCTCACCTACTCCACCATCTCCGGCACCTGGTCCTACCGCAATGCAGGCGGCGGCGGAAAGGGCTCTTCAGGTGAAGGCTCCTACGGGCACATCAATGCCGAAACCGTATCAGGCTCGATAAATATTGACTGACATCAATCACCCACGGGGCAAGCCCCGGGGTTTGGCGGAGAGCTGAACCCTGATTGATTAGCCCAAGTGCCTCGTGCACTACGTTATGCCGGAATATACAGGCACCGCGGGACGTCGTCCTAATCCCGCGCTCTGCGGTCCGAGGTTAAACAGTTCCGATGGGTAGGGACAGTGCCCAGGACATCAAACCCGGCGATAACATCGGCGAAGGACTACGGGGAGCGAGGCCCCGTCACTGCAGCGGAAGCAGGCCTTGAAGGCGTTTCATCCGTCCGTAGCGGCTTTCTGAGCCGTTACGGTCATTTGTAAACGGGCTGGTGGAATCAGGTTGGTTCCATCCGCATCATCATAACTTTTTCTTATCGGCTCCTCCCTGCGGCAGAGCCAGCGGGGTTTCCGCCGATTGAAAAGGATCATTACTATGAACAGGGAACGTTTGGAAAAGAGCCTCACCATCTTCACCGAGGCTCGGGAAAAGGCAAAGGACGGTGCAAAATCGGAAGCAAGGAAACTCTATACCTGTGCTTTCTACCTCAGATGCACCGATGAGGAGACGAATACCCCCTCATTCTCCTCCTTTTTTGCTTACCAGTTCTGCAGATATCTTTCACTGAAGAAGAGGATAATAATGTCCCTTCCTGAGGGTGACATGATCTCGGATCTCATCAAGAGCACATACCTTGATCTCACCCAGGAGATAGAGAACAGCATGTTCCAGATAACGGAAGAGGGCAGATATGCCATACTCAAGAATGCACGCATCACATTCCCGGGTCAGAATAACCCGAAATGCAGTTCCTTCTGAAGAGCTGTGTCAAAATAACCCATAATAACCGGTGTAAAACCCCTCACGTGTCATTCTGACACTCTCTTCATCAAAAACACATAAATTATTGATTTTATTAAGTTATTATAATTAAAGGAATTACTATTCTTATCAAAAAGTTGGCACGCTATCTGCTTTATAAATGGCATAAGGAGCTAACAAAGATGGCAAGAATGTTGAATTCGGAATCAGCTTATGATGATGACAAGGATGTACTCTCAATCTACTTAAAGGAGATCAACCGCATACCGATGATTTCCCATGAGGAAGAGAACGAATTAGCTCTGAAGGCAAAGGCGGGTGACAAGAGAGCTAGGGAGAAACTCATCAATTCAAACCTCCGCTTTGTCGTTACTGTTGCAAAGAAATATCAGGGACAGGGACTTCCCCTGGAGGACCTGATCAATGAAGGAAATCTCGGACTGCTTACGGCCCTTGAGAAATTCGAGCCGGAAAAGGGCTATCACTTCATTTCATATGCCGTGTGGTGGATCAGACAGTCCATACTCAAGGCCGTATGTGAGAAGAGCAGGGCGGTAAGACTTCCCCTTAACAGGGCAAATGAGCTCTTCCAGATCCAGAAGATCCAGAAGACCCTCATCCATGAAAGCGGATCATCTGATGTCAGCGTTGATGACATTGCCGCTGAAAGCGGGCTTGAGCCCGATCTCATCAGGGACCTGCTGGCAGTATCCCGTGAGATGGTATCCTTTGACGCACCCGTTGCCTCAAAGGGTGAGATCAGCGACTCCAAGGTAGGTGACTTCATCGAGGATGATAAAATGGGTCCTGAGGAAGAGGTCATGCAGTCCAGCCTGAAGGAGGATGTGGAGACACTGCTTTCCACCCTCACCGAAAAGGAAAGGGACATCATCATCCTGCGCTTCGGTCTTCATGACACCAAGCCCATGTCCCTTAAGGAAATCGGCGATCTCTACGGACTTACCAAGGAGCGTATCCGCCAGATCGAGAAGAGGGCCATCGAGAAGATGAAGATGCCTGCAAGATACAGACTCATCGAGAGTTACAAAATAGCTTAATTATTTTCGGGGGGATGGATGACGATGATCCGTCCCTCTTCTTTTTTTGCGTGCAAAGTGAAACAGTGTTTCATTTATTATTTCCCCTGACTGTAAATAATCAATTGACATAAATACCAATTCTGATAGAATTATTGTGCTATTTATTCTCAGAAAAAGAAGGAAATTGTAATGAGCAACGAAAAAAAGAAGTATGTTTATTTCTTCGGAAAAGGAATGACCGAAGGTTCAGCAGACATGAAGGCACTTCTTGGAGGTAAGGGTGCCAATCTGGCTGACATGACCAGCATCGGACTTCCCGTTCCTCCCGGATTCACGATCACAACCGAAGCGTGCGCATATTTTGACGAACATAAAGGCGGTTATCCCGAAGGCCTCAGGGAAGAGGTAATCGATAACCTTCACAAACTTGAGAAGCTTATGGGCGCTAAGCTCGGAGACAGGAAGAATCCTCTTCTTGTTTCAGTCCGCTCCGGTGCAGCGCAGTCGATGCCCGGCATGATGGACACAGTCCTTAACCTGGGTCTCAATCCCGATTCACTCCAGGCTCTCATCAAGAAGACAGGAAACGAAAGATTTGCCTGGGACAGCTACAGACGCTTCATCCAGATGTTCGGTGATGTTGTAATGGGCGTTCCCCATGCTGAATTCGAGAGAGTGCTTCAGTCTGTTAAGGATGAGAACGGCAAGAAGTTCGATACCGAGCTCGATATCGAAAACCTCAAGGAAGTCATCAAGAGATACAAGATCGTATATAAAAAGTACACGGGCGAGGAATTCCCCGTTGATCCCGAGTACCAGCTCTTCAAGACGATCGATGCCGTATTCAAGTCATGGAACAACGACAGGGCAATCAAGTACCGCCTCATGAACGACATCCGCGGTCTTCTCGGTACCGCCGTCAACGTTCAGTGCATGGTCTTCGGTAACATGGGTGAGACCTCCGGTACTGGTGTTGCCTTCACACGTGACCCCTCAACCGGTGAGAACAAGTTCTTCGGTGAGTACCTCATGAACGCACAGGGGGAGGACGTCGTTGCAGGTATCAGGACACCCCAGACGATCGACACACTCAAGAACGTCAATCCTGAAGTTTACCAGCAGCTCTGCGACATCAGGACAACTCTTGAAAAGCACTATCACGACATGCAGGACCTGGAGTTCACCATCCAGGAAGGCAAGCTCTACATGCTCCAGACCCGTAACGGCAAGAGAACCATCTTCTCATGGCTCAGGAGCCAGGTCGAGATGGTTGAAGAGGGCCTCATCAGCAAGGAAACTGCCGTTTCCAGAGTTCCCGCACAGGAATTCAACAAGCTCTTCGCTCCCATTCTTGACAACAAGATCATCAGGGACCTCAACTGCAAGGTTGCAACCACAGGTCTCAACGCATCTCCCGGCGGTGCATGCGGTCAGATTTACTTCACGGCAAAGGCTGCCGAGGATGCTGCAGCACAGGGTAAGGACGTCATCCTCGTCCGTGAGGAGACATCTCCTGAGGATATCGGCGGTATGGCCGTATCCCGCGGTGTCGTCACATGCCGCGGCGGTATGACAAGCCATGCTGCAGTTGTCGCAAGAGGCATGGGATGCCCCTGTGTTTCAGGCTGCGGTGAAATCCATGTGGATGAAATCAAAAAGACACTTACGGTAAACGGCACAATGCTCACTGAAGGTGACTACATGGCAATCGACGGCTTCACAGGTGCTGTATACACCCAGAAGATCCCCGTAAAGCCCAGTGAAATCATGCAGGTTCTCGACGGAACTATGAGGGAAAGCGAGTCCATGCTCTTCCAGAACTATAAGAAGTTCATGAGCTACGTCAACGAGATCAAGACCATGGGCGTCAGAACCAATGCCGATACACCCAAGGATGCACACCATGCGGTTCTCCTCGGTGCTGAAGGTATCGGACTTTGCAGAACCGAGCACATGTTCTTCGGCGGTAACCGCATCCTTTCCATGAGAAAGATGATCCTTGCAGACACACTCGGTGCAAGGGAGCAGGCCCTCTCAGAGCTTCTGCCCATGCAGAGAGGTGACTTCTACAGCATCTTCAAGGAGCTCAACGGACTTCCCGTCACTATCCGTCTTCTGGATCCTCCTCTTCATGAGTTCCTCCCCAACGACAGCACGACCCGTCACGAGACAGCTCTCCAGCTCGGTATCTCCGTTGAGGAAATCGCTCAGAAGATCAGCAAGCTCCATGAGTTCAACCCGATGCTCGGTTTCAGAGGCTGCCGCCTTGCAGTGGTCTATCCTGAAATCCTGGCAATGCAGGTAAGGGCAATCATCGAGGCTGCCATCCAGGCCAAGAGAGAAGGTTTTGACGTAAAGCCTGAAATCATGATCCCGCTCGTAGGCATCTACAAGGAGTTCAACTTCTGCCGCGAAAGGGCAATCAAGGTTATCGAGAAGGTATTCGATGAGCAGGGCCTCAAGGTCAGCTACAAGATCGGTACCATGATCGAAGTACCCCGTGCCGCAATCACGGCTGATGAGATCGCAAAGACTGCTGAGTTCTTCAGCTTCGGTACCAACGACCTTACTCAGATGACCTGCGGTTTCTCCCGTGACGATGCCGCATCCTTCCTCGGTCACTACGTCAACGATCCTGACAAGCAGTTCTATGAATACGATCCGTTCGCAACAATCGATTTCGACGGTGTCGGCAAGCTCGTCAAGATGGCTGCAGGACTCGGAAGATCCGTCAGACCCGACATCAAGCTCGGTATCTGCGGTGAGCACGGCGGAGATCCCAAGACCATCGCATTCTGCCAGGAAGTCGGTCTCAACTACGTTTCCTGTTCTCCGTTCCGCGTACCTATCGCACGCCTTGCGGCAGCTCAGGCAGCAATCGCAAAGAAGAACTAACAGCACGTTCTTACTGAACAAAAGATCCCGGAGATGTGCCGGGATCTTTTTGCATCAACAGAAAATAAAGCCGTTATTCATAGATGAATAACGGCAGTGATCTTTTAAGTCAAAACCTGATTATTTGGATCGGACTCTGATATATGCAGGATTATTTGATGTAATTGCCTGTTTATCAATAAGTATTTTCAACAGGAAGTATCCGTTTGTTGTAATATCTGTTCGTTCACCAAATGTTTCTGCGGATGCAGGTGACCATGTAGCTGTATTGTATTTTTCCTGCAGCTGAGCTGGAGTAAGGGTTTCCTCGCTTTCAATGAATTCACTAATATTAATGGAATAATCTTCAGCAATCACCACTTCGGAACCTTTTTTACTGAGGATTGCATTTTTTCCGATAAGCTTTCCGTCATTATAGAATCTCTTGTATATGTTACCTGAGAATTCATAAGTACCTGATGCTCCGCTCTTTGGCTTATAATATGCAAGGCTCTTGATATCTGTCTGGCAGTCTTTCAGCACCTTGATTTCAATTTCAATGTTTACATATCCCTCAGGATTTTCAGGACTTTCGATCAGTATACCTGCTAATACTTTATCCGCAGACCTGTATGTATCCTGATCATCAAGCATGGTAATCCAAGAGAATGGCTCATCACGAGTGTAAATGGCTACATCTCTTCCGGAAACATTATTTGTTAAACCAATGGAACCTCTTGCGTCTTTGTAGCAGTAGGTGTAGGTGAAGTCTGTTTTGGTCATCTGAGCACCTTCTGCATAAGCATCTTTGGTAGCTGAGAAATCGTAAATCTCACCAGGCTTATAAACCGGGAATTCTCCTGTATCTGCAGTAAAACCATCAGCAGTATACTTTACTTTATATGTTCCGCTTTCAGTAAATACTATCTGTCCGGTAATATTATTCTGTACGCTTACCCAGTCAGATCCATTAAGCTTAAGCAATTCACCTTTAACAGATGATGGATACTTATATGATCCATTGGACAGGCTTACGGTAACATCTGCAATGTATCTGTTTGAACCATTTTTGTATGCAATATCGTACTTGTATCCCGGGTCAGCAAAAACAGATCCAACCCGTCCTACCGTGAGTCCAACTGCAGATGCTTCGGGAGTTTTGTTACTGCATGAAAAGAGCAGTGCGGTCATTAGAAGTGCGAGTAAAACAATCGATAGTTTATGTCTGTTCATAAATCCTCCATAAATAATATCAATATGGAATATAACTCATTTCTGTCGTAAAAGATACATTATTTTATCGTGCATTGATAAAAACTATATTCAGCACGAAGCGGAAACAATGTGCAATTTTATATATTCCAAATAATTATATTATACGTCCCTGAAAATCATTTGTGTTAAGTCTTGACAAACAATGTAAACAGTCGTTTACTTATGTTTGTAAACATTTGTTTACATTGGGAAATATGAAGACTACAAAGGAAAAAATACTGAGAACGGCCCTGGGACTGTTCAGTAAATACGGCTTTGATGCAGTCTCAGTGGAAATGCTTTCCACTGAACTTGGTGTAACAAAAGGAGCACTGTACAGACATTATGAAAGCAAGGAAGCAATCTTCAGGGATATTCTTGCAAGAGTAACAGGTGAAGACAGGGAAAATGCGGAAAACAGCAATCTCCCTCTGGAAAAGGAAGGAGATTATCATGTTTCATCTATCGATGATCTGATTGAGTTCACCCTTAAGCAGTTCCAGTTCTTCACCCTTGATGATTTCGGTTCAGCATTCAGGAGAATGGTGACACTTGAACAGTTCAGGAATGCAGAGATGATTCATCTCTATCAGGATGTATTTATGAACGGTCCGCTGGAATATACAGAGAAAATACTTACATCCCTGATGGAGGAGGGGAAGATAAGAACCTGTGATGCAAAACAGCTTTCAATTGAGTTCTTTGCACCATTTTTCACCCTGCTCTCCCTTAGTGATCACAGTGGAGACAAAGTGGTACTGGTGGAAAGACTGAGAAAACAATATCAGAGATTCAAATCGGAATATATGGAGGAAAAGTAATGAGTCTTGTAATAAGAAGAGAAGAAAAGAGTGATGAAAGGAATAACGAGAATCTGGTAAGAGAAGCCTTCTGGAACGTTTACAAACCCGGATGTCTGGAGCACTATGTACTTCATGTCATGCGTTCATCTCCCGGTTTCATCAACGACCTGAACTTCGTTATGGAAGAAGACGGTGAGATGATAGGGCAGGTCGTGTTCCATGAAGCAGAGCTTATCATGAAGGATGGTTCAAAACTTCCAATTGCAACCTTTGGGCCTATCGGGATCAGACCTGACAAAAAGAAAAAGAACTATGGCACGGTCCTTCTTGCCTATGCAATGAACAAGGCAAAGGAATATGGCATCAAGGCACTGCTGATGGAAGGAAATATCGGCTTCTATGGTAAACTTGGCTTCACCAGAGCATGCGATAAAGGGATACTCTATCATGGCGAAACGGTGGACTTCCTTCTCTGCAGGGAACTGGAGAATGGTTATTTGTCCGACGTCGATTGTGCGGACTATATCACTCCTTCCGTGTACTATGTAGATGAAGCGGAAGCTGAGGAGTTTGATAATACTTTCCCATACAAGGAAAAACTTAAACTAGAAGGACAGCTTTTCAGCTAATTATTACACATACTTAAATAGTGTAACCTACGAAACTTATCATTGTTTTTTTATCGGATATGATTCTATAATTAGCATATCCGATAAATATTTATAGGAGGAATTATGAAAAAGAACATAATTTCCGTGTGTGCACTGCTCTTAGTCACATTGTTTATGTTTGTCTCTTGCAGCGGAAGCATTACTGATACGCTGTTAAAGGTTATGGACAGCACTAACACAAATGTATTTGAACAGGCAGGCATGGTTAAACCTGATACATCCGCAGCTGACAATGCCCTTAAGGCAATGGAAAGCATACAGTCCACAGTTGAAGTCAAAGAAGACGGCACGATTAACTTATCTGCTCACGAAGAATTTAAGGTTCTGGCTGAGGCTGGAATTGAGATACAGCTTAAAAATGATCTTGCCAAAGTTGCCAGTCAGGCAGTCCTTGCTCCTCAGACTGAAACTCAGAAAGCTGAATTCAAGAAGGCAATCAACAGTGCTACAAATGATGCAAGCAAGAAAGCTCTTGAAGACCAGATGAAGAAAGAAGTCAGTGAGAAAGAAAAAGCAGCAGTTCAGGGAACGATGGCTGTCACCTCGGGTGCTATTGACTCAGTCGTAAGCAAGCTTAAAACAGAAACTGCTTCAGATGAGGTAAAGCAGGTAACATCCATTTTGGAGGGGCTTTCCAAGCAGCTTGCTGAAACTGCAAAAAATGAAACAGCGGTGATTACTGAAGCAGATAAGGTTCAGGCTCAGCTCCTTACCAATATTGCAGTATCTGCTGCGAAAGCATCTGAAGCCATCGCAAAGTCTGCAGGAACTGAAGAAGCTCTGAAGAATCCTCAGGTCAAGGAGCTTATTGATGACACACTTACTCTCTATGCAACTGCGAAGATTGCATCAGGCAGTGTTGACATCCTCCAGACGGAAGGTCTTTTCGATATTCTTTCAAGTGCATCTTCTTCTGGATCAAAGGCAGTAATAGAAATTGATGATAAAATTATGCCTCCAGAAATAAAAAAGCTCTTCATCAACCTGATTAAGAACAGCCTCGGAACTGATCCTGATAAGTATCCTTCACGCTACAATTCATATAAGAATATGGTTGAGTCAAGAAACCTGACATATGCTGTTATCGGTGGAAACAAGGTCACTGATTCCTCTCTTAAGGCGACAGCAACAACAGGTTCTGTTCTTGAGTTTGCAAATGCAGCACTATTCGCAACACTTCTAGATCCGTCAACAAAATTAGAAGTTTCACCTAAAAATTTTGTTTCATTTGCATCCCTCCTGAATGATATTGTTTCTTCATCACCTAACCTTTTTACGAAATACGTCATTGAGGCAGAGGATTATAAAGGATTCCTGTCAGATTTCTTACAGGGTAATGCTTCGACAGCAAATTATAAGGATTTCACGATTGATACTTTGAAAAAACTGGTCGATGTGGCAAAGACAGCAGACAATATGCTTACTGCAGGCGGTCTGAGTGTCAAGGATCTTCTTTCAGCACTGAATATTTCATCTACTGATGTGGAAATTGAATCACTTGATCAGTGGCTGGAAAAGCTCATTAATGACATGAAGAACTAAATAGGGGTGACAAAGATGAAAAGTTTTAAGAAAGTTTTAGCAATCACATTACTTATCGCAGTCTCAGTTTCATCCGTGTTTGCTGCCACTGCATTTACACCCGATACAGATGCTGCCTATAAGCTCGTTGCAAATCCTTACAGAAAAACCAGTGCAAGGATGCTTTCCATGGGCGGTGCAGGTATCGCATTGAGATCAAATCAGGATGCACTTTATGTGAACCCTGCTTCTCTCGGTGAGAAGGGTCTTGTCTGGAACGTACCTAACATTGCGATCACTCTCTACAATGCACGTGATCTTGTTGCAACAGGTATCATCGATAACGCAAGTTCCATCAAGGATGATATCGGCAAGTATGCTGAGACAGTTCTTGGTATCTTCGGAAAATCCGGATACAATAACATAATGACCATGGATGCCGGTGTCGGTGCAAAGCTTGGTCGTCTTGCTCTTGCCTCTGACGCACAGGTGAATATGCTTACATACACACCTGCAACCAGTGCTATCGATGTTTCCGTAATTCCTGAAGTTGATGTCGTGATGTCAGCAGGCTTAGGCCTCAGATTCATGAGGGATTCTGCGATCAACTTTGATGTAGGTGTTGCAGCAAGACTCAATGTCAAGGCTTATTATGACAAGCTTGATGCCAATTACGTTCTCAGCAACATAAACAACATGGATCAGATCGTAAAGCAGCTCACAGAAAACAAGCCGCTCATGTTCGCTTATTCAATCCCTGTTGATCTCGGTTTTAACCTCAACCTTCCTGCCGGATTCACATTCAGTACCGTTGTCAGAAACATCAACGGTAATTTCAAGGCTCAGGTAATGGACAGTCTCACTGATGCAAAAGACAATCTTAAAGACATCATGAACGGAAAAATCACAATCAAGAGCCCGATGACTGTTGATTTCGGTTTCGGATGGAAACCCAAATATGGTCTTTCCTGGCTTGCAAACCCCAACCTTGCAATTGACCTTGTAGATGTC
>JALEVV010000090.1 GCA_022788185.1 Spirochaetales bacterium
GGGCCATTACTATTTTTTTCCTCCACGATTTGAATGACATGCTGAATTATCAGTATTTCATTGACTATTATGATGGTTACTGTTTTCTGTGTATGTTTGTATTACTTACTCCCCTTATATTTCCTTTCAAGTTTTATTATACACATAGAATACTTAATTATTCTAGCTATCTGTCAAGGTAAAGAAAAGCTGCTTTCATCCCACACGCAAGCGTGTGGGTTTTTCGCAGCATATATATAACGACAGACAGCAAAAGAATTAAGAACAGTATTAACTTCTTCATGCTTTAATTTCTCACGTTTCAGTAAACGGTCAAGTCAATTCATGCAGCTGAAAACTGTCAGCCTTCCCGTACAGGCTGAAGGAACCGGTTAAGGTGTATACTGAAGGGGGTACTCCAAATTGACAAACAGAGCCCTGAAGAAGTATTCTGATAGAGGCATTTTTTGCCCGGTATGATTGCATTTACTTATTTTGACAATCCGCTTCCTGAAATTTCATCATAATAAAACATGTTGGCCGCATGATAACATGTAGGAGTTTTAAAATGGAAAAAGAGATGGAGCTGGATCTTGAAGGACTTGCCGCAAAGATAAAGGAACTGGCAGCAAGCGTCCGGACAGACAGCAATCCCGAGGAGCTAGATGTCCTCAGGAAACTTATCAAGAAGAACGTTCCCTTCATGCTCAGAGGTTATTTCTCAGCTTACCTCCTCAGGGAACTCACCAGAAAGCCGCAGAGACGCGAAAGACCTGAAAGAGCCGCAAAGAAGGAATTCAGAAAGCCTGAAAAGCCCGTCCAGAAGGAACAGGCACCTGCCGAAAAGCCTCAGGCAGAACAGAGCGCAGCTCCTGCCCCCAGAAAGCAGCCCAAGGTACTCCCCGAAGGTGCAAAGACCCTTTACATCAACCTCGGAAAGATGGGAAGGATCTACGCAAAGGACCTCGTCGAGCTCATCTGTGCCGACACAGGCATCACCAGGGATGACATTTACATGGTAAGGGTACATGACAAGTATTCCTTCGTTTCAATGAGTGAGGAAAACTGCAATAAGGCGATCGAGAGCCTCCTCGGAAAGGTCATCAAGGGCCGCACCGTCCAGATCAACATCTCCAACAGGGAGAAGAAGGATCAGGAGGCAAAGCCCGAAGAGGCCCCTCAGGAAGAGAGTGCTGAGTGATGAAAATCACACCAATGACCATCGGAGCCTTTTCAACGTGCTCATACATAGTTGAAAGCGGGTGCGGAGTCACCCTGATCGACGCCCCTGCAGAGGCCGAAAAGATCATTCAGGTACTTAAGGACCGGGACATCACTCCCGGTCTTGTCATACTTACCCATGGCCATTTCGATCACGTGCTTGCCCTCGGTAAGCTGAAGAGGGAATACCCGGATCTTAAGATCGCCGTTTCGGAAAAGGATGCGGTATACCTCTCAGACGGAGGTGAGAGGATCAGCGGGGACATCGCCCTCTTCGACACCGGCTCCTTCTACAACAGGATGACTTCACTGCTTCCCGTTCCCGGGGCCGACATACTGCTTTCGGACGGGGATGAGGTCGCAGACTTCAGGGTAATCGGAACCCCGGGGCACACAAAGGGCTCCATCTGCCTTTACTCTGAAAAGGAAAAGGTCATCTTCACGGGTGACACCCTCTTTTCAGGCAGCATCGGAAGGACTGACATGCCGGGCGGCTCCTACCGCGACATCTGTTCGTCCCTCACGAAGCTGAAAGCCCTTCCGGGCGACACAGCCGTGTTCCCGGGTCACGGACCTTCCACGACAATCGCCAATGAGGTGAAAAACAATCCCTATATGTGAGAAAAGCACCCAACAGGGTGCTTTCTCAGCATTTTTCGCCGGTTATCTGGATCTCCTTTCCTCCGCCGTCTTGCAGTCAATGCATAAAACCGCGGATGGCATCGCTCTCAGGCGGTCCTCCGGAATCTTCTTACCGCACTTAAGACACACACCGTAACGGTTCTCACTGATCCTCTTTAAGGCATTTTCTATGGCAGTGAGTCTCTTTGCATCCATGGCGTTGAGTGCTTCCATCTTCTTGAACGCACCTTCATCACTTGCCAGATCGACGCTGTCACCTCTGCCGGTTGCCGCTTCAGTCTTGAACTTCGCATTGTCGCCATGCATCCTGGCGATCAGCTCGGCTCTTTCGTTTAGCAGGCGTGTTTTCATCTCCTGAGTAAATTCATTAGCCATATCACACCTCCTGAAGAGATAAACATAAAGTGAATATACTTCATTTTTTTCCATTGTCAAGTAAAACCGTTGCAAAAACCAACTTTTTGTCTATTGACTATGGTTTCGCCTTCATTGTACATTTTCAGGACACGGAGTGGACCAGAAGCGCTCCGATGACACATTTCAGGAGCACATATGAGGACATTTTTCTCATCGGAGTCCGTTACCGAAGGACATCCCGACAAGGTGTGCGACCAGATTTCAGACGCACTTCTGGACGCACTTTTACAATCAGATCCATCTTCAAGAGCCGCAATCGAGACCACATGCTGCACCGAGTTCGTCCATGTGATGGGTGAGGTCACGACCAAAGCCGATGTGGATTACGAGGCAGTCATCAGAAAGACCATTGCCGCAATCGGCTACACCAGGGATGAATACCTCTTCACCGACAAAACCAGGGTAATCGTCACACTCCATACCCAGAGCCCCGACATCGCCCTCGGCGTTGACCGGGAGGGTGCCGGAGACCAGGGCATGATGTTCGGCTATGCGACAAACGAGACGGAAGAGTACCTTCCCCTGGCATTCACGCTGGCCCACCGCCTCACCTCGGCCCTTACCGAGGCCAGGGAAAGCGGCATTCTGCCCTATCTCAGACCGGACGGCAAGTCCCAGGTGACGGTCCAGTACGATGATGGGAAGATAACGAGGGTCGATACCGTTGTCCTCTCAGCCCAGCACGATGAGGACGTACCGCTGGAGAAGCTGAGAAGCGATCTGCTTGAAAAGGTTATCAGGAAGGTCATTCCTTCCTCCCTTCTTGATGAGGAAACGAAATACTACATCAATCCGACGGGACGCTTCGTACTCGGCGGTCCTGCCGCCGACACGGGGCTTACCGGACGCAAGATCATAGCCGATACCTACGGCGGATATGCCCACCACGGGGGCGGTGCCTTCAGCGGCAAGGATGCCACGAAGGTGGACAGAAGTGCCGCATATGCGGCCAGGAACGCCGCAAAGACGATCGTGGCCGCCGGAGCCGCGGATATATGCGAGATTCAGCTGGCTTATGCAATCGGAGTGAAGGATCCGGTATCGGTCCATGTGGATACCTTCGGCACCGGAAAACTCAGTGAGGAGGAGATTACTTCCTTCGTAAGAAGCAACTGGGATCTCTCACCTAAGGGCATCATCACCGAGTTCAGGCTGACGGAGCCGTGCTATCAGGGACTTTCCCGCACGGGACACTTCAGAAACCCGGCCTCCTCATGGGAGCAGGTTTCCGAAGAAAAGACAGCCCGTCTGAAGGCCCTTCTCAGATAAAGGGATTGAAGTACCGCCCTCCGTTGACGAAGTTCAGCGCGAGGGAAACGGCCATCAGAAGGACTGAAAAGCCGCATGCAGCAAAGTCGGCGGCCCTGAAGGGACGGGAAGAGTACCACGTTCTCTTCCTGTTCTTTCCGAATCCCCTGAGCTCCATCGCATTGGCGATGACCTCAATGCGGTCCATAGAGGAGATGATGAGGGGAAAGAGCATTGCCGATGCATTCGTGAGCCTCTTCACAAGGCTCTGCTTGCGCGATGCCATCTCAAGGCCCCTAGCCTGCTGACTCACCATGATCTCACCGAACTCCCGCTGGATGTCGGGAATGTATCTCAGCGCAAGGGAGACTGAGTAGGCGGCCTTGTAGCTTATTCCGATCCTGTTTAAGGAGGATGCGAACTCACTGGGGTCCGTCGTGGATACGAAGAGTATCACGAGGGGGATGGTTGCCAGGTACTTCAGCACCACATTGAGGTGGTAGAAGAGCTGCTCGGCGGTCACGGTCCACCTTCCCACGCCCTCAAGCAGCACGGTGCGCGTCCCGTAAATTGATACGCCGTGCTCGGGGGAGAAGATGAAAATCAGCACGTTGTTCAGCACCATGAAGACAAACGTGAACCAGAGCAGGAACTTCACGTCGGAAAACCTTATCCCTGAGATGAAGAAAAGCACGAGCGCCACCACGGGAAGACATGCCAGGAACCGGGTGTCAAAGGTGGTCATTGCCGCCAGGGACCAGAGGATCAGGACAATGAGCTTCGTTGCCCCGGTAAGCTCATGGATCGGGGACTTTCTGTCAATGTAGTTGAAAATTCCGTTCATCAGGCTCTTACCCTCCTGTCATGTTCTATGAAGCGTCTGACAAAGCCGTTGCCGTCCAGAGCGCAGAGCTCTGCCAGATCGGAAAGCGACGTGCGCTTGAGACTTGCCTTTTCAGTTAGCGTATCGGAAGTGAGGATATCCTCACAGTCCGAATCGGCAATTACCGTCCCGTCCGTGAAGACGACCGCACGGCGCGTGTATTCCAGCATCAGGTGCATGTCATGGGTGATGAGTATTATCGTCACGCCCAGGGAGTTGAGTCCCCTCAGGAACTCCATTATCTCGGTGTATCTGCGGAAATCCTGTCCCGCCGTTGGCTCATCGAGGATCACGATCTCAGGATCCATAGCCAGGATGGAGGCAATGGTGACTCGTTTCTTCTGCCCGTAGGAAAGGGCACTTACCGGCCAGGAGCGCATCTCGTAAAGGGAGCATATCCTGAGAACCTCATCGGTCTTTTTCAGGATTTCCTCCTCACTGAGTTTTCCCCTGAGCCTCAGGCCCAGTGCCACCTCATCCCTTATCATGGGCTTGGTCAGCATCTGATTAGGGTTCTGCATCACGTATCCGATGCGCTCGGCACGCTCCTTGATTGAAAGCCGTGAAAGGTCCTCTCCGGAGAGGTAAAGCATTCCCTTCTGTGGCTTCAGGAAGCCGCAGATTATCTTGGAAAACGTGGACTTACCTGCCCCGTTCCTGCCCACTATGCTAATCATCTCACCCTTACGGACCTTAAGGCTCACGTCTTTCAGGGCCTCATGGCCGTTGTCGTAGTGAAATGCGATGTTCTCTGCTTCAAGAATTACTTCCCCCTTCTCCTTTTCGGGAGGAAGAAGGGTATTCTCATACCACGACCTTACCCTTTCAATGTCCGCTTCACTCAGGGTAAGGGTGTCGATGAGACCGGGATGCATGTCCGCATTCACACTTACTCCCGCATACTTCAGTGCCGTGACGTAAAGCGGCTCCCTTATGCCGCACTCCTTCAGCAGCGGGGAGGAAAGCAGTTCATCGGGACTCATGTCCGCGGCGATCCGGCCGTCGTTCATCAGCACGATGCGGTCAACGGGACGGTGAAGCACGTCCTCTATGCGGTGTTCTATTATGACGACCGCGGCGTCGGTGGTTTTCTGTATCTGATCAATGAGCTCGATTGTCGTCTTTCCGGTGGCGGGATCGAGGTTGGCAAGGGGTTCGTCAAAGAGGAAGAGGGAGACGTCATCCACCATTACGCCGGCCAGGGAAACCCTCTGCTTCTGGCCACCTGAAAGCTCATGGGGAGCGTGGGAGAGGAACTTCTCCACTCCTACCCTCCGGGCGGCACGCATCACCTTCTCCTTCATTTCGGAAAGTGGCGTATTGTCATTTTCCAGTGCAAAGGCGATATCCTCCCCGACGGTAAGTCCGATGAACTGTCCGTCAGAGTCCTGAAGCACGGTGCCCGTTATTCTGGAGAGGGAAAAGATCGTATGGTCCAGAAAGCTTTTTCCACCTATTATGAGGTCACCTGAAGCCTCTCCAGGATAGGATGCGGGAATAAGGCCGTTCATGCAGTGGGAGAGCGTCGACTTGCCGCATCCTGAAGGTCCGCAGATGAGAACCTTCTCACCCTTTCTTATCTTCAGGTTGATGTCATAGAGCGTCTTCTCAGCCTGACTGTCATAACGGAATGAAAAATTCCTGAATTCTATTATGGCATCATCCATTCTTTACCTCCCCGGCGGATATGCAAAGGGGAGCCGAAGCTCCCCTTATTACATCAGTTTTCCTTCCTGAGGCTTCCGGCCTTAGGCTTTGCCGCATTGTATGCAACTGCAAGCAGTGTGCCCACGATGGCGGTTGTGACGATGTTGGCAAGTCCGCCCACAAGGCCCTGTACGAATACCTTGTTTGCAGGCTCTGCGTAGATGAGGATGTCAAGCACGGGTGCGACGACAACCCATGCAACCAGATGCGCGATCACCTGTGAGACGTTGAAGGTGATGATCTGCTTCTTACCGAAGCTCTTCTCAAGGCTGATCTTCTTTGTGAGAACGCCCATGATGAGACCGGCTACCGCTGAAGCGATGACCCAGCTCCACCATACGCCCCAGCCGTAGGAAAAGTCGATCAGGGCATGTCCGATGAATGCGATGAGGGCGCCTGCAAGAGGTCCGAAGAGTGCTGCCATGAAGGCAAGCAGGCCGTACTGCAGTGAGATATTGGTGTTTGGAACCGGACTGGGGATGGCGACGAAGCGTCCGAGCACGAAGAAGAGTGCTGCTCCGATACCGATTGCGACAAATACCGTGATGGGTGATTTCTTTGTCATGTGATATACTCCTTTCCCATTTTTCATGGGGTTCAGTGCTTTTTGATTTTCAGTTTCCAGCCTTCACCTGTCCTTATGTGCCAGACATCGGCGAAGTTCCCCTGATTGAGGGCGATTCCCACATTCAGGAGGCTGTTTATGTAGACAAGGGGTTCGCCCATGGAAACCTCCGTGAAGTTCCTGCAGAAACGTAAGGGACAGCCGAAAACGATGCATCCCTTATAGCTTATCTTCACATCGACCATGTCGCCATACCCGATTCCCGCCTTTTCAATGAGATTTTTGGGAATATTGCTCCAGAGGGAACCGTATCTGGCATCAAGAATGTCGATGTTGCCCGAAACTTCCCCGTTTTCGACCGTGGCGGGGATGAGATCAAGCTTCACCGCGGAAGCGGGATCAAGCTCGGCGCCCACATCCTCAAAGGAGATGATGCCGCTGGCCAGGCGTGCCGCCGTATAGGCGTACACATCCCTTCCGTGGAAGGTATAGCTTGCCTGGGAGTCCTTCAGGCGGTTCACCGCTTCCTCAATCTCGCGAAGGGCCACGATCCCGATCTCAGAGGCCACGTGGGTCAGCGTCCCGTTGTCGGGTGTCACGATGTAGTGACCGCTTTTCGTCAGTGCGACCACGCTCTTCCTGTCAGATCCCACTCCGGGATCGACGACACAGACGAAGACAGTGCCCTTTTTCCAGTAGGTCAGCGCCTGGATCAGGCGATAGCTTGCCTCCCAGATGTTGAACTGGGGGATCTCGTGGGTGAGGTCCTCGAGACGGAGCGTCTCATCCACCTCATCGGCCACGGCATGCATTGCGCTGACGGCACCGTCAACGGTACCGAAGTCCGAGAGGAACACGACGCATTTGCGGCTCTTATACTCTTCCATTGCTCTTTTTCTCCTCCGCCTTTATCGCGGCAACGACCTTCCCGGTCGCCCTTACCACCAGGAATATGACGAGAATGCACAGGACACCGACAGCCACCTTGACGACGGGACTTCCGTCCCAGACAAAGGCCAGGAGCAGAAAGCCCAGGCTCATTGCGGCAAGGAAGAAGATGACGGATGCCCAGATACCGCGTGAAGCGCTTTTATTCTCAGCCATTCCTGACGAACTTCTCGATTTCCCCGTAGAAACCCTCATAGGTGGTATGCAGGGGAAGGTCGGGGTACTCCTTCAGGATGTTTTCCGGTGCCCGGAAGAGACATCCGGCATCGGCGGTCTTTATCATATTGAGGTCATTGTAGCTGTCACCTGCGGCAAAGGTCCTGAAGCCGCAGCTTCTGAGGGCCTCGATGGCCTTCCTCTTGCCATCCTCCTGCCTCATGCGGATGCCTGTAAGCATTCCCTTATCATCGAGCACCAGGCTGTTGCAGAAGATCGTGGGCCAGCCGAGCTGCTTCATGAGGGGAGAAGCGAACTCACTGAAGGTATCGGAGAGGATGATGACCTGTGTGATCGAGCGGAGCTTATCCAGAAACTCCTTTGCACCGTCCAGGGGCCTGATCGTGGCAATCACATCCTGGATGTCCTTAAGCGTGAGCCCATGCTCCCTCAGGATATTCATGCGTCCGTTCATGAGGACGTGGTAATCGGGGATGTCGCGGGTTGTCAGTCTGAGTTTTTCGATTCCTGTCTTTTCGGCAAAGGCAATCCAGATCTCGGGTACAAGCACTCCTTCAAGGTCAAGGCATACTGCTTCCATGATAAAGCCTCCATAAAAAAAGTGTGATGGAGAGATAATAAGGTGAAAATCCGCGATTACTCAAGGGTTTCCCCCTTTTTTCCTGCTGAAGACAAGGATGAGATATGATATCATGGCCGTCATGTTCAACTATTTACTGTCATTCATAACGGGCGCCGTCATCTCACTGATGGTAGTGGCAAATACACAGTTCGGCGTGGCGACTTCCACAGAAGTCAGCACTATAATCAACCAGGCGGTGGGAATTATCGTCCTAACGCTTCTGATGGTGATCCTGAGGAAGAACAGGAAGCTGTGTCCCGAAAGGAAGAAGAGCCACTGGTACATGTACTTCGGAGGCATCTTCGGTCTCTTCATCCTTACCTTCAACTACTATACGGTCACGGCAGTTGGTGCCACCCTGGCAATGGCCCTGGCGGTCTTCGGCCAGAGCCTTGTCGGACTCATCTTCGACCTCACGGGTCTCTTCGGCATGGAAAAGAAGAGGATCACGGGGGAAAAGTGGTGCTCCCTGGCAGTATCTTTTGCGGGAATCCTGGTAATGAGCATCCTCTCAGGAGGAGCCTTCCGCCCCCTCTACCTGCTCATGGGTCTGGCAGCAGGAGTCCTGACTATGACACAGATGGTCTACAACAGCACCTTCGCAAAGGCAAAGGGACCTCTCTTCTCAGCCCGCCAGAACGTCATATCGGGTCTCATCGGGATGGTAATCTTCTCCTTCATCACCAAGCCTTCGGAGACCATGGGTGCATTCCGGGCTGTTCCCTCCGTTCCCTTCTTCCTGATAGTGGGTGGAGGAGTGCTCGCCTGCTGGGTCGTGGTATGCACCAACATCGTGATACCGAAAATCCCGGCAGTGTACTCGGCACTCCTCTTAAGCGCAGGTCAGCTCATTGCCTCCCTGATTCTGGACACTGTCATCTACAGCACGTTCACTCCCGCCCTGCTAATCGGCAGCATCATAATGATGGCGGGAATGTTCCTGAGCTTTCTTGCAGACAGGAAGGAAGCTAAAAGGCAGTGACGTCGAAGGGCTTACCCATGGCAAGCTTTGCCTTCACAAGGTTTGCCGAGGTCCCTATCGCATAGTATCCGGTAAGGACCCCGTCCTTCGTGACGAACACTTCCCTCTTGTCCTCATCCTCCCTCACGGTCCTGAGGGAGCCTTCATCCTCACTGCCCATTGAGATGGCATCGAGGCCCGCGATCTTGAGAACTGCCGAGGGAGCTGCGGCTTTGTAACTCTTCTGGGGATTCAGGACGACACGGGCCATGTCCAGGGCCGTCGAGATCATGCATGGAGTCCTGCCGTCCGCTTCAGCCACATCCCCGATCGCTGATATATGCTCATCTGAGGTTCTGAGGTGCTCATCTACCACGATGCCCCTGTTAACCTTAAGGCCGCATGCGGCTGCAAGCGAGGTTTCGGGGCGCACTCCGATGGAACAGACCAGAAGGTCGAATTCAAAGACCCTGCCGTCAGCAAGAGTTACCTTCACTCCGTCCTCTGTTTCCGCTCCCGCTGCTCCCGTGATGATATCCAGTCCCATGGCTGAAAGCTTTTTCTCAAGGTAGCGACCCTCAGCTTCCTTAAACTGACGGGACAGCAGCCATCCGGCACTCTCAATGACACTCACGCGCTTTTTCGTGTACTCATGGATCTTCACCGCAGCCTCCAGTCCGAGAAGGCCTCCTCCGAGCACCGCCACACGCTCTGAGGCATCGAGCTTTCTCATCATGTCCTCGGTATCGGCGATGGTCCTTACGGTGACGATGCGCTCACTCTTCACAGGAAGCGAGTTGGCATTTGCACCCGTTGCCAGGATGAGTTCATCGTATGAAACCCTCTCGCCGCTCTCAAGCACCACGGCCCTGCCCTCTCTGTCTATCTTTACGGCAAGGCCCTGTATGACATTCACATCCTCCCTGGGCATCGAGATGTCCTGAACGCTCTTTCCCTCAAGCAGCTCCAGTACCCTGGCCCTGTAGAAGGGTGCATGCTCCTCTGCAGAAATGATTGTGATGTCGTGGCCTTCCTTTTTCAGCCTCTTTGCCGCATTTGCCGCCGCAATGCCATAGCCGATTATTACGATTTTCATGATTTTCTCCTTACCTGAAGTAATTTATCACAGTCCGGAGGCAAAAAAAAGGTCCTGTCAGCTTGCACCTCAGACAGGACGGTTGTAAACACAAAAGTATTACAATGCTCAGGCGTAAACAGGGGAAATCCTGAACACATGAAAAGCTTAACATATGCCACATGTTTTGTAAATATGCATTTGAAATTTTTCCTGATCCGATCTTAACCGGTCGAATCGGGATTTCTTGATGACATAAGTCACTTCTGAAGGAAAAATCAGCCTCCACGTCACCCGTGACCATAAAATGGTATGCATCAATAATGAATTACATCGTCAGACCGCGCTTCCGATCTCCGGAAACTGAAGCGCCAGAATCACCGCATATTGGTGACGTGTTTCCATACAGCTCAATCAACTCCCCACTCAGCAGAACTACTGTCCATCGGTCCTGCCGGCCTGAGGCGGTCTTCCGTCTTTTTTCCTTCAGTTTCACAGCCGAAGGAACAATGGCAGAAAATCCTACTGGACAATTTTTCGATTTTTAAGAAAATTGTCCAGTAGCACTAAACAAAACTGTATTTTTCGGTGTTAACATGCATCTTCTTCCCGATCTGACCCTGAAACGGTCAAATCAGGAATCATGATGTCATATATTATTTCTGCAGTAAGAACTCAACCTCCACGTCACTCGTGACCGTGATGGTTGAGAGATAGTATCCGGTGGATACTCCTTCCATGTCGGCAGCAACCGCAGCCGTCTTCATGACTGCATTGCCCAGGCGGTATGCCGATGAGTCCGATCCAGCTTCGGTGACGGAAGAAACTCCTCCCACCTTAAGACCTTCGGCTGCGGCATAGTCCTCTGCACGGGCTCTGGCATCCTCCATGGCCAGGGCCCTGGCCGATGAAAGGCTGTCGGAACGTACAGAGGAGTCGAGGGAGATGCTTCCCACCGAGATACCTGAGATCTCACTGAGGCTGTCAAGCACATTACCGAGAGCCTCAAGGTCCCGGAGCGTCACGCTTATCGTCTGAGTCGCCCTCTGGCCCTGGAGCACCTGCTTTCCATCCATCCAGGAATACTCCGGAGAGAGATTCATGTAGGTGGTGGCGATGTCCCTGGCATCGATTCCGTAGTTCTCTGTAAGAATCCGGTATGCGAACTGGACATTGACGTTGGCCCTCTCCTGGGCCTCCCTTGTCGTTTCCGCCCTCTCAGTGACGGTGAAAGAGAATGTGGCCATATCCGGTTCGATCTCGACCCGGGCACTGCCGCTTACCCTGATGGTTCCATTCGGGGAACCAAGCGTGGCACATGAGGCCAGAAGAAGTGAAGTCAGGATGATAAGTGCTGTTTTCCTCAAAGAAGCTTTCCTCCGCGTTTTCTCTCCTCCTTCATGACGAGGGCGGCCGCGGCGGTCATGAGCGCATTATCGGAAATGCCGGTTCCCATTTCCCCGATCACATCATCAAGGGGGAGAGCGATGAGATCAATCTCCTCATTGGGATCCAGTTCCTGTCCGCTGACCTTCTCCAGCTCCTCTGCCAGGAAGAAGTACTGTCTGTTTGACATAAACGCATTGTTGGGTGAAAGGTTACCGAGCATGGTAACCTTCCCTGCCCTGAGGCCGGTCTCCTCAAGCAGCTCGCGAAGAGCGGCATCTAGGGCATTCTCATCACTCTCGACAAGACCTGCGGGAAACTCCCTGGTGACGCTGTCGGAGCCGTGACGGTACTGCTGTTCCACTATTACCCTGACGACCCCGTCCTCGTCCTTAAAGACGGGAACGATTACGACCCAGTCCCTGCAGGAAACGGTCATGAACTTTCCGGTTCTGCCGTCCTGGCTCTGGCGTACGACCTCATAAACGTCGAAGATCGGACAGTGGTAAGCCTTTCTGGGCTTCTCGGAAGCCCAGTAGAGGTGATTCACGTCCACATTGGGATCGGTGGGAAAATCGTGCTTTGTCATCATTTCTTCCTTGAGGCGCAGTTGGAGGTACAGCCCGCACAGGCGCTGGGTGAGCACTGGGGAGTACCGATGAAGGAGGTATCACGTCCGGTGGAGCATGCCGTACCGAAGTTGATCTTCCTTGCGATCTCGAGCAGGGCCTCCCTGGAGGGATGGGTTGCCCCGTCCTTCATGAAGTCCTCACCCGCATCCTCTGCTTCCCGGAGTTCGACCTCCATCGGAACGCGTCCGAGGAAGGGAACGTGCATGTCGATGCACATCTTCTCACCGCCGCCGATTCCGAAGATGGGGATTTCCTTTCCGCAGTCCGGGCACTTAAGGCCGGACATGTTCTCGATCACACCTATGATCGCGACACCCATGCGTCTGGAGAAGCCCACGGATCTCCTGGCATCAAGGACCGCCACGCTCTGCGGGGTGGTCACTATGATAGTGCCTGTGAGCTCGGGAATTGCCTGACATACCGTAAGCTGCTCATCACCGGTTCCCGGTGGGGAGTCGATGAGAAGGTAGTCAAGCATGCCCCACTCCACATCAGCCAGGAACTGCCTGATTGCGCTGTTCTTCATGCTGCCGCGCCAGATTATAGGTGCGGTGGGATCGCTGATTGCGAAAGCCAGGGATACGACCTTAAGTCCCTTCCTGGGCTCCACGGGGTAAAGTCTCTGACCGTCAGGGGAACCGAGCACTCCGTCCTCACAGCCAAGCATCTTGGCCACGTTCGGACCGTGGATATCGGTGTCAAGGATACCGACGGTGGCACCCATATCCACTAGTGCGTTCGCAAGGTTAACCGTGACGGTTGTCTTGCCGACACCGCCCTTACCCGACATGACGAGGATCTTTCTTGAGATTCTGTCCATGTTGGCCCTTATGGCCTGGGACTGAAGCTCAAACTCGTCCATTTCTGAATTATCTGCCATATTATTTCTCCTCAATGCTGTTAGGTCCCACGGGAAGTATTATGTCATCATTCCTGTCCCCCATGGTGCCGCTTTCGGCGGCCCTGCTCCTGCGTTTGCGCACGATCGTCTTCTTCAGGGCTTCCTTCTCCCTGTACTCCCTCACATAGGACTTTCCTGAGGACAGGATGATGGCCACAGGCTTCAGTGACGGAACGGTAAGACATACGATCTGGATGATGGACATGATGGGAACGGCCAGGAACATTCCGGCAATTCCCCAGATATAACCCCAGAAGGACAGGGAAATGAGAATCATCAGGGGTGAGATGTTGAGCTGCACTCCCTGTATCCTCGGATCTATTATGTTGCCGAGCACCATCTCGATCGAGATGGTAAGGACGGCGACGTAAACTATCATGACCCAGTTCGGAGTGAACTGGATGACGGCCATCATGATCGTGAGGCCGGTGACCACGATCGATCCGATCGTGGGAATGAAGTTCAGGACGAAGGCCAGAAATCCCCAGAGCAGGGCGAAATCAAGTCCGGTCACGAGGGCCGTAAGATAGAAGCACACTCCGGTGGCCAGCGAGATTACGGCCTTTAGCGAAAGGTACTTGGCTATCTGCCTGTTGATACGTCCCAGCATCGATGAGAACTTCTGTCCCCTTTCCCTGTCCAGGGCCACCGAGACCTTGGGCATGAACGTGGAGCGTTCCAGGAGGAGGAACATCAGCGTTATCAGGATGATCATCACGTCGGAAAGCAGTGAGAGGACCCGGGAGGAGATGCTCGTGAGCCAGCTCATGAGAATCGAGTACCAGTCCACGTTCAGCGATCCGATGAGTGAGAAGTTGGCCGGAATGTCATCTATGTACTCCACCGCATAGGCGCTCAGCAGGGCATCCACGCTCTTGACCCGCTCCGCATAGTAGGGAAGCTTGGCAATGAGCATGTTGACCATGATGCCGAGAAAGTATGCCACGACAAGGAAAAGGGAGACAACAAGCACCATTACCAGCAATATGGCGACGCCGCTGGGAACCCTGAACTTGGTGAGCCTCTCCATGATGGGATTGACGAAAGCGAACAGGAACAGGGCAAAGGCTACGGGGAGTGTCACCTCCGAGGTGGCCTTCAGCACGAAGAGCGCCAGCACGATAACCGCCAAAACCATTACCGTCCTGATCTGTCTGAGATACGCCGTGTTCAGTTCATCTTTCATGTCAAAAAGTGTAAAACACAAGACAAAAAGTCTCAAGGCATGTATTATTTGGTTTAATGGAAAAGCAAAAATATCTGGACAGGATAAACATAGTTCTGGTGGATACTCAGGACGGGGCCAACATCGGCTCCGTGTGCAGGGCCATGAAAACCATGGGTATCACCCATCTGACACTGGTCACTGAGAGGAATTACGATGAGAACAGGGTAAGGACACTGGCCCTCCATGCCTCCGATCTCTGGGAGAACGCAGTTTTCTGCACTTCCCTGGAGGAAGCACTGAAGACAAGCATCTTCGCAGTCGGCGCGACGAGGCGCCGGGGCAGGCACAGGAAGCTCTCCGCCTTTTCACCCGAGCAGCTGGCGGACCACATCGCCACCCTGCCTGAAGGACAGGTCTCCATCGTCTTCGGCCGGGAGTCCGACGGGCTCAGGGATGATGAGGTTGCGCTATGCAGCTCCATAGTCACCATTCCGACCAGCGATGCCTTCCCTTCCCTCAATCTGGCTCAGGCCGTCCAGATCATCACCTACACCCTATTCCAGAGGGCTCAGGAATACCCGACCGGAAAGACCGCGGTGACCCGGGAGAGGATTGCTGTATCAAGCCGTGAGGCGTGCGCCCATCTTTCGGCCATCGGCTACTTCAAGTGGGATGAGGAGGAAAAGTGGCTTGACCGCTTCTTCTCTGACACCCTGGAAAAGGCAGGCCTTCAGGAAGGCGAGCTGCAGCTCTTCGACAAGCTCTTCAGAAAGATCGAACAGATAAAAATACACAAAGGGGACAAAGATGTATAAGGATTTCCTATCTCCCATGCCACGTGTAGTGGCCCACAGGGGAGACAGCATCAACTATCCGGAAAACACCCTTCCGGCATTCCTTTCGGCAGTGAAAATGGGAATTGACGTGGTTGAGACCGACGTCCATCTTACCAAAGACGGCGAGCTCGTCATCTGGCATGATCCCACACTGGAGCGCAACACTGACGGTGAAGGCACGCTGGAAAGCCATACCCTTGCCGAGCTCAGAAAGCTCGATGCAGGATACACCTTCACGAAGGATGGGGGAAAGACCTTCCCCTTCAGGGGCAAGGGGGTGAGGATATGCACGCTTTCAGAGGCGCTGGAGGCATGTCCCGAACAGAGATTCAACATCGACCTGAAGAGCCAGGAAAAGGAAATCGTCGATGTCTTCATAAGGGTAATCAGGGAGCATCATGCGGAAAAAAGAGTCTGCGGAGCCTCTTTTCACCTTAACAACCTGAAAGCACTCAGGGCAAAGGCACCCGATATCCTTACATCCATAACCACTCTGGAGGTAATCCCGCTGCTTCTGAGGCAGAAGCTCCACATCCTGCCCGGCAGCTTTGAGAGGAAGATCATCTTCCAGATCCCGATGGCCCAGTGGGGCATTAAGGTCATCACTCCTGACTTCGTGAAGCAGATGAAGAAGAGGGGATGCGTCATCATGGTATGGACCATCAATGATGAACCGACAATGAGAAGACTGTTTGAAATGGGCGTCGACTCCGTCATGACGGATGATCCCGCCACAGTTATAAAAGTTGCAGAGGAGATGAAAATCCGTGAAAAGTGAAGTCTATTACACGAACCTGAGGACAGGTTTCAACAATTCGCTCATTGACAAGCTCGACCGCCTCATGGTCAGGGCAGGTATCGAAAGCATCGATTTCAAGGACAGATACGCCGCCATCAAGATGCACTTCGGTGAGCCGGGCAATCTGGCATTCCTGCGCCCCAACTGGGCAAAGTGCGTTGCCGACAGGGTAAAGGCCCTGGGCGGAAAGCCCTTCCTCACGGACTGCAACACCCTCTATGTCGGCGGCAGGAAGAATGCACTGGACCATATGCTTACTGCCGAGATGAACGGTTTTTCCTACGTCTCCACGGGCTGTCAGGTCATCATCGGTGACGGACTCAAGGGAAGCGATGACATCGAGGTTCCCGTTGAGGGCGGTGAGTATGTGAAGACCGCAAAGATCGGAAGAGCCGTGATGGATGCAGATGTCTTCATCTCCCTTTCCCACTTCAAGGGCCATGAGGGAACCGGTTTCGGCGGTGCCCTCAAGAACATCGGAATGGGCTGCGGCTCCAGAAGGGGCAAGATGGAAATGCACGTTTCGGGAAAGCCCCGGGTCGCTGAGAAGGACTGTATCGGCTGCGGCATGTGCTCAAAAATCTGTGCCCACGGAGCACCGGTAATCAAAGACAGGAAGTGCACCATCGACCATGAAAAGTGCGTCGGCTGCGGAAGGTGCATCGCCGTATGTCCCAAGGATGCGATCCATGAGGGCACCAGCCACTCCAATGAGATCCTGAACTGCAGGATGATGGAATATGCAAAGGCCGTCGTAACGGGACGCCCCTGCTTCCATGTCTCCATCGCGATCGACATCTCACCAAACTGTGACTGCCACGGCGAGAACGACATGCCGATCATCCCGAACATCGGACTTTTTGCCTCCTTCGATCCCGTTGCCCTCGATCAGGCATGCGCCGATGCGGCCAACAGGATGCCCGTTAACCCCAATTCAATGCTGAGCGAGGCTGAGCACTGCCACCACGACCACTTTGACGACATCCACCCCGACACCTCCTGGAAGCAGGGCCTGGAATATGCGGAGAAGATAGGTCTCGGTTCAAGAGAGTACACCCTCATTGAAGTTAAATGACAGACAGAAGGACGATGCGCTCCGCTATGCCGAAAGGCTTGCAGCTGAAAGCGATGAGCGCACCGTCACTGACGCAATAGAAAAGACCGGAAAGTTCCGGAACAATCCGACGATCAGAAAGATCTGGGACAACGTCCAGATCCTCATCGAGATCATAAAGTCACCGCTCTTTCAGAGGACGGTGACCTTCGGTGCGGTCGCTGCAATCCTCTATCTTGTCTCACCCATCGACATCATCCCCGATGTCATACTCGGCATCGGGCTCATCGATGATGCGTTCATCCTCTCCACAATGCTGGCAGGTGTCGTTTCAAACATAAAGAAGGATCCCCTGAAGGCCGCCGAGTTCATCGACTCCCTTCCGCCTCACCTGAAAACAGCCGCATCGAAGCTCTTCGGCCTCACTGCCGGTGCCTTTGCAGGGTACAAGGCGGGCGAAGTGGCAGGCGAATACCTTAAAAAGCATAAAATCGGGGACACGCTGGAAACCCTGATCGAGAAGGAAGAACCTCTCGACGGCTTCATCGAGCGGGAAAAGGAAGAGATCAGGAAGCAGGCGATGACATTCCTTTCTAAGGAAATGCGCAAGAAGATGAAGGAGTCCTTCAGGGAGAGGGTGACCAAGAGCCTCGTGATCCTTGTCCTCACCCTCCTTGCCGTCATCCTGACCCTGGAACCGATCTTCGGAGATGCATCAAAGTACACGGCCTCAGCCCTGCTCCTGCTTGGCTACTTCATGACGGCTTTCGGCGTCTTCAACTCAGCATTAAGGCTTTGGCCCTATCTTAAATCATGCTGCAGGGAAAAAAGCATAATGAAGGGTGTTGAGAAAAGGCTTCTTGAAGAATTCGTGATCCTGAGGAAAGGCAAAGTGCTCCTTGAAAAGGCTGCGGAAAAGTTCTCGATAAAGCTTGAACTCACGTCAGACGAAGTAAGGAAACTCGCCCTCTTCCTGATAAAAAGCTTCTCAGCGGAAATACTCTTCTATGCAGCCGGGACCGCCGCAATAGCGCTTGGCTTCCTGGCAGTAAGACTGATGCTTGTCGCCCAGAGCGTTTCGCTGACTCCGATGAAGCTTCTTCTGTTCCCCTTCTTTTCATAAGCCATAGAAATAGTCAGTTGCCCCTCAGGATACAGAAAAGCCGTATCGGAGTCCCCGGTACGGCTTTCTTTTCAATCAGAGGATCGCATCCACGTTAATGTGGGCAGCCTCAATGTCCTTGAAGTACTTGTAGGTGTCAACCTTGAGTTCACCGCAGGCACTCTCGTCACACACGATGATCGCCTTCGGATGCATCTGGAGTGCGGAGCATGTCCAGGCCTGGGAAACAGCACCTTCTACGGTTGCCTGAAGGGCACGTGCCTTGCTGTGACCGTTTACGAGGACCACGACTTCCCTGCTGTCGGTAACTGTCTGAACACCGACCGTGAGGGCTGTATTGGGAACCTTTGAGATGTCCCCGCCGAAGAAGCGGGAGTTCATGACCTTCGTATCGTAAGTAAGGGTCTTTTCCCTTGTCCTGGAGTAAAGGGAGCTGAAGGGCTCATTGAAAGCGATGTGACCGTCAGCACCGATACCTCCGAGGAAGAGGTCGATACCGCCTGCTTTGCGGATCTTCTCCTCATATGCGGCACACTCAGCCTTAACATCCTCGGCATTGCCGTTGAGCATGTTTATGTTCTCTGCGGGGATGTCGATATGGTTGAAGAAGTTCTCGTGCATGAAGGTCCAGTAGGACTGCTCATGGTCCCTGGGAAGACCGACATATTCATCCATGTTGAAGGTAATGACGTTTTTGAAGGAAATGTATCCTGCCTTGTTGAGGCGGATTAATTCCTTATATGTTCCGATCGGGGATGAGCCGGTGGGAAGACCGAGCACGAAGGGTCTGTCAGATACCTTCTGATGCTCCTTGATTGTCTTTGCGATATGTCTTGCCGCCCAGAGGGAAAGCTTCTCATAATCGTTCTGAATGATGACACGCATAAATTATTCTCCTTATTTCCTGTACTTGTATACTACCATGAAATATATGGCAGAACAACAGCAAAACCGTCAGAGGGCCTTCTCGATGATCCCTCCGGCGACGACTATGTCCCCGTCGTAAACCACCGCACTCTGACCTGCGGTAGCCGCCTTTACATAGGAAAGGAACTTCACCTCAAAGCCGTCCGGGGTCTCATGGACATGGGCGGCCTCTCCGGGAGATGCGCTCCTGATCTTAACGGAATAAACCCTGTCATCCTCAACATGCGTGCGGGAGACCCAGTTCACGTTGCTGACACGGACCGTCTCCTGGTGGGTTTCCTCATCAAAGCCGACGATTACCCTGTTATTCACGCTGTCAAGGCCGATGACATACATCGGTCTGGGAGCCGCGATGCCGAGTCCCCTTCTCTGACCTATCGTGTAGTGCCAGAAGCCGTTATGGTGTCCGAGCACTTTGCCGTCCCTGTCAGTGATGTCACCCGGACGGTCAGCTGTCTGAAGGAGGTCGGAGTAATCACCGCCGTAGAAGTCCTGACTCTCATCCATGTCCTCCCTGTGGAAGCCCATGGCCGTGTCAATCTTCCTGACATCGGTCTTGAGCATTGAGCCCAGCGGGAAAAGGGTCCTTGAGAGCTGCTCCTGGGAAAGGCGGTAGAGGAAGTATGACTGGTCCTTTCTCAGGTCCTTTGCCTTCAAAAGCATCCATCTCTTATCTTCCTCATTCCATTCAATCCTGGCGTAGTGCCCGGTTGCGAAACGGTCGAATTCAAGTCCTGACTCTTTGGCGAAATCCACCAGGGCACCGAACTTTATCTTCGCATTGCACCAGACACAGGGATTGGGGGTGCGGGCGTTCATGTACTCATGCCTGAAGTTTGCCAGCACCGTGCTTTCATAGATGTCGGAGCAGTCCAGCACATGGTAGGGTATTCCGATGGAGCGTGCAAAGGCGGCGATCTCCTCCTTATCCTCCGCTTCGGCAGGCGAATAGCAGCTGTTTGCCGAGACAGGTGCGGGATACGGTGAGTCCTTTTTCCAGATAAGCATGGTCACACCGGCCACATCATGGCCTGCCTGCTTCAGAAGATATGCACTTACACAGGAATCGATTCCACCGGACAATCCTACCAGTACTTTCATGTCATCACCTCTTGGTTAAAGTTTAAGAATTACTTCACCTGCTTTCAAGTGGGGGAATGAGACGTGCCTTTTCCAGGGCGATCATGACAGCAGGGACGAAGATCAGCTGGATGATGATTCCGGGCAGGCATGTCACGAAGTAGGACGTGAACCACACTGAAAGGGAGTACGAACCCGCAGAGAAGATGAGGGCCTTGAGAAGTCCTCCGACCACACGGCCCGCAATCAGTGCCGTGACGAGGGCCACGTAAACGGTGACGGATGGCTTAGTGAACTTCACGAAGGAGCACATGAGACCCGTAACCAGACCGTAGACAGCCAGCTCGGCCATCATCGACGGAAGCATCGCACTGGCAGGCATGCCGGTGAGAAGGGATGAGATGAGAGGTCCGGCAAGGCCGCAGATGAAGCCTGTAACCGGTCCCGTGATAAGACCGCAGAGCAGCACGGGGATGTGCATCGGTGTGTAGATGAGACCTGCCTTCGGGATGGCATGGAAGGCCATGGGAAAGACAGTGCAGAGTGCGACGCACACCGCAGCGATAACCGTTTTCTTGATCGTGCTCATAAGAATATACCTCCTGACAAGAGCAATAGTGATATGAAAAGCGCGAGGACGTCCCGGAAAGAGACCCTCACGTGCTTTGATGTTCTGATGTCACCGGCACTCTCAATGCCCCTTGCCTCCATGGCCAGGGCCAGCCGGTCTGCCCTCTGAAAGGCGATGACGAAGAGCGGAATGACAAGTGAAAGCATCGCCTTTGCCTTTGCGATGATGCCTTTCCCTTCATCCGAAACTCCCCTGAGGCGCTGTGCCTTCCTGATCCGCTCCGCTTCCTCCGTCAGCATCGGGATGAACTGAAGCGAGAGGGACAGAATGAGTGCTGTCTGTTTAACGGGGAAAAAGACGAGCTTCAGCGGGGACAGCAGAAGGGAAACCGCGTCGGCGGTGTCTCCTGCCCCGGTACATGATGTGAGGACGGAGGAGAGCATTATCACGGTGATGCAGTTGACCGTTATCCTGACTCCCGTGAGAAAGCCCATGTATGTGAATATCCCATCCCCTGAAAAAAGCGTGTTCAGCACAAGCAGGAAGAGAAAGAACCATTTCACGGATGATAGCTGTCTGAGCGTTTTTTCCATGCCTGAGGGTGTCATGATTGCAATAAAAAGCGTGAATGCCAGGATAATGAATTTCATCACCCACCCCGACAATATCATGGCAGAAGTGAGGATTATGAGGCATAGGACCTTCGTCAGGGCGGAAAGCTTCGTCATGAGAGTGCCTCCGCCATTTCCGAGAGGTTTGAAAAGCCGTGCTTCATGGCATCGGTGAGCGGAAGGGAATACCTTTCAAAGACAGCTGTAGTGAAGAATTCCGAAACAGAGTGCATGATGCCCCTTCCCCCCTCAAGCCGCAGTACGCTGTCACATACCTCTGAAAGAAGCTCAAGATTATGGTCCGCGATTATTATGGAAACTCCTTTTTCCTTAAGGGTGCGGATAAGCTTCTCAAGCTTTTCCCTACCCTCGGGATCAAGGGCGGAGGACGGCTCGTCAAGCAGGAGGATTTTCACATCCTTTGCAAGGAAAAGCGAAACGGCAAGCCTTCTCTTCTCCCCGCCGGAGAGAGTGAACGGGGATGAGGAAAGGAGCGCTTCATCAAGGCCCGTGAGTGCAAGGATTTCCCTTATATCACATGTTCTGCCGCCGTAAAGCAGCTCCTTTTCCACCGATGTGCAGAAGAAGAGCTTTTCCGGTTCCTGCACCGCATATCCGATCGGGGAAGAAAACTGAATTCTTCCCGAATAACGCTTCTCAAAGCCGGAGATGCAGTCCAGAAGTGTTGTCTTACCCGAGCCGTTGTCTCCGGTAAGGCCCAGGACCTCTCCCTCATGGAGGGAGAAGGTGACATCGGAAAGAATTCGGGATGATGCTCTCTCCAGACTCAGGGCAGTGCATTCCAGGATAACCCTGTCACTGGGGACAGGGTGATGATGTCTTACTTCTTTCTTCCTTTTTTCCAGACGGAGACTGAATGGAAGGAAGGGATACCTTCCCGAATAAAGCAGCTCACGGGGAGGTGCGAACGCACCGTCATCGAGGATGAGGAGTTTATCAAACAAAAGCGCCTCATCCGCTTCCTGAGTTATGTAGATGACCGTTTTGCCCTCATCCTTCAGAGAAAGGATTATTTTCAGGAAGTCCTTCCGTTCCTTCGGATCAAGCGAGGATAAGGCTTCATCAAAGACAAGCACCGATGCCCCTGTAAGCATTGCAAGTGCCAGTGCCATCTTCTGCTTCTCACCTCCGGAGAGAGCTGTAAACTCCCTGTCCATGAAACGTGCATATTCACAGAAAATACGGCTGATGTCATCTTCATTCTTATCAAAGAGTCCTGCGACAAGACGTGCTTCTTCCCGGGGCGTTGCGGTAACGAACTGCCCAGAGGGCTCCTGAAATACACTCTGAATGTGCCACTTCACTTCCTTACGGCTTTTTTTATCTGAAAGGACAATTCCATCGGTGATGACACTTCCCGATGTGGGGACAAGCAGACCCGACAGCAGCCTGATCAAAGTCGATTTCCCGGATCCGTTGCTGCCCATGACGGCAAGGGACTCACCTTTCTCAAGGGAGAACGTAAGGCCGTTTATGGTCGGCTTCTTTTCATATGGATAGGTGAAGCAGAGCTTATCTGCCTTTATTGCGGTCAAGTCTGTCTTTACCGTCTGCAGACGGCCGTTGATTTGATCTTTACACCCTGAATGCGACCCGTTCACGGGTCATGGATCACTTCGTGTGAAACATGCGGTGTGTCAGCTGAGAAGCTTATCCAGCTCCTCAAGGACTCCATTAACCATAACAGATATGCTGAGATTTGTCACTCCGATCACGATGTTGCTGCAAAGATTCACCGGGATGAGCAACCTTCTTGCCCTGCTCTGCCCCACTGCCTTTGCCATTTTGGGAGTTATCTCACCGAAGAGGGAGTCGGCTATGACGATGCCTACGGGACCGATGATGACATCGGCATTTCGGACATTGACGATGAGGGGATTTTCACCTGTTGCGGCCACATCCGCACCCGCCTTCAGCATCGCCTGCGTCGCAGTGGCGTTGGTCCCGATGGCAACGACCTCTATATCCTTATACTTACCCTTAACCGCGGCTACGACCTGACGGCCGAGTCCTCCGCCCTGTCCGTCGATGACAACTGCTCTCATGAAGATGAGTGTATTTGAAAGAAGTCATTAATTCAACATTGACTTTTCCATGATGGGGGATATATTTTCAGTAAGCAGCTTTATGCCATTATCGGCAAAGATGTTTAATGAGGGGTAAATATGAAGAAAATTCTGTTCATAGTCGGTTCAGCCAGAAAAGGTTCGTTCAACAGACAGCTTGCCGGGCAGGCTGAAAAACTCCTGGAAGGCCGTGCTGAGGTCTCCTATCTGGATTACTCCTCCATCCCCCTGATGGATCAGGATATCGAGTATCCGGCTCCATCCGAAATCGAAAGGGTCAGAAAGGCATGCATCGAAGCCGATGCCCTCTGGTTCTTCACTCCTGAATACAACCACAGCTATCCGGGAGCGGTTAAGAATCTCATCGACTGGCTCTCCCGCCCCCTTTACAAGGGTGCACCGAGAAGCGAGAATGCCCTCGCCGGTAAGGTTTTCACCGTATCAACCGCAGCCGGAGGCTCCGGAGGAAGTTTCGTAAGGGAAAAACTCATCGAGCTCCTTTCATTCCTGGGCGTTAAGGAAGCCACTCAGACCTATACCGGGATCATGCTTGACAGGGAAGCCTTCACGACAGGCATCCTGAAAGCAGATACCGAAAAGCTGAAGAAACAGGCAGATGAGCTTCTGGAGGCACTCTGAGATACTACATAACAGCTGACATCCATTCCTACTTCACTCCCTTTGAAAAAGCACTTGAGGAAAAGGGCTATTTCCGTGACGACGGACCGAAGAAGCTGGTAATCTGCGGTGATCTCTTTGACAGGGGAAAGGAGCCTCTTAAGCTCCAGGCCTTCCTCATGGATCTCATCGAAAGGGATGAAGTGATCCTCATAAAGGGAAACCACGAGGACCTTCTGGAGGCCATGATTGACACCTGGGATGAGATGAGCTACCTGGAGAAGGAAAACATCTCAAATGGGACTGCTGAAACAGTACTGAGGCTGACCCTCAGTACCCTTTCCGATCTGCTTACCGATCCCAAAGCGATACTGAAGAAGTTTCTTGAAACTCCAGCCATGAAGGTGATCCTCCCTTCCATGAAGGATTACCATGAGACAGAGCATTACATCTTCACCCATGGCTGGATACCTGCACGGCAGTACTTCACCGAACAGGGGGAAGAAATATATCTCATGGATCCTGACTGGAGGGATGCAGGAAAGGAAGACTGGATGATGGCCAGATGGACAAACGGAATGCTTGCCCACCACAGTGGGGTGTGGGAAAGCGGGAAGACGATATTCTGCGGCCACTGGCACACGTCGTTTGCCCACTCAAGGTACGAAGGGAAAGGACCGGAGTTCGGTCCCGGTGAGGATTTCTCACCTTATATCACAGAGGGTATCACCGCACTTGATGCCTGTACCGCCCACACGGGAAAGGTCAATGTGGTGATTGCGGAGGAGGAATAATGGATCTTAAGGAAGCAATGCTCGTGAGGCACTCGGTGCGCTCATTTCTGGATAAGAGAATCGAAGGTGAAGAGAAGGAAAAGCTTGAAGCTTTCATCAGGTCATGCAACTCGGAAAGCGGACTTCACATGCAGCTTATAACAGAAGAACCGGAAGCATTCAGCTCGTTGCTGGCCCACTATGGATCATTCAGGAATGTAAGGAACTATATCGCCGTGGCAGGCCGGGATACTCCTGATCTGGACGAAAAGTGCGGATATTTCGGAGAGAAGGCAGTGCTTTATGCCACCACCCTCGGTCTTGATACCTGCTGGGTTGCCCTGAGCTTCAGCAGAAAGAAGACCAGGTGCTCTCTTGAAGAGGGTGAGAAGCTCGCTCTTGTGATCGCCATTGGGTACGGTGCTGACAAAGGCAAAATGCATAAATCGAAATCCCTGGACAGCGTCATCAGGTGTGAGGGTAATCCTCCCCTGTGGTTTACCAAAGGTGCGAAAGCCGCCCTCCTCGCCCCCACTGCCATGAACCAGCAGAAATTCCGTTTCACCCTTTCCGGTGATGATATGGTGAAGGCAGAGGCGCTCTTCGGTCCATATTCAGCCATCGATCTCGGAATCGTGAAGTATCACTTTGAAATCGGTGCGGGAAGAGAGAACTTCCACTGGGCTTAGGATATTAAGCAGGAAAGACCATCATGAACAGTCACAGCCCATCAGTTGTGTCCAACGGTCGGCACGTCTGTTTCCAATCCAGATGCAACATATCCCGGAGCTGTTATTTTTCACCGATCCCGCTTTTTTAAGCAATCTGTGCTGCCGTGTCACAGAGATGAATAACCGACACTTTATCAGGATTACCGCCATTATCCGGCGGTCTGAAGTTATTCTTTTTCCCGGAAAGAAGGTTTCCGGTCCGGTTATGGGTAAACAGAAGGAAAATCAGTGGTCCTGAAATATCCCGGTATCTGCCCTGAATGTAAAGCGACAATAAGATCTAGGAGCCTTGAGCCTGAAGCTGTCCTTTCCGATGTTAGCGTCGGGAGAAAATAACCAAAAGGGACTGCGGACAAAAACCTAGACTTTTCTTAAGGAGGAAAAGGGTTTTGGCAAAGTATACAAAGGAAGAGAAGCAGAAGGCAATCAATCTCTACATCAGGTATTGCAAGCAGACCACCAGAGTCATTAAGGAACTTGGGTATCCTAATGAGCGGCACACATTGGTCAGATGGTACAGGGAATATGAAGAGAAAGGTGAAGTGAAGGATGACAGACGAGAGGAGAAGAAGCTCTCCCATGTCTATTCAGAAGATCAGGTCAGTGCTGCAGTGTCGTTTTACGTTGAGCATGGGAAAAGCCTAAGCAAGACCATTGAGACCTTGGGATATCCACATGGGACAAGGACTCTGAAGGAGTGGGTCGAGAAGCTGGCAAAGGAAGAGCTGGTCCAGCGGGACTATGGCGATACTCAGAAGAGATACTGTACTGAAGATGTAGCAAAAGCCCTCTGTTCTTCTCAGGTGCGGGGAAAAGCCTCTGTGGCGGAGATAGCAAAGAGGCATGTTGTATCTCGTGGTTCCATATACCACATAAAGACAAAGCTGAAGGATAACGGTTATGATTTCAACATGCACAATGGACACGACGAGCTTCCCCAGGAGATAAAGGAGCTTACGGAAGAGGCGGAAAGGCTCCGTAGCCAGATTGATGAGCTGAACCGCGATGTGAATCGGCTTAGGATGGAGAAAGATATCCTGGAAATGGCGGCCAAGATAATAAAAAAAGATGAGGGCATCAGTCTGGAGTCCCTTACGAACAGGGAAAAGGCCACGGTGATCGATGCCCTCAGAAAAAGATATAAAGTGGCGGATCTCATTTCAGCGGCAGGAATTGCCAGAAGCACATACTTCGCACAGATCAGGTCTATGAGAAAAGGCGACAAGTACTGTGAGATACGCATAAAGCTGAAGGACCTCTTCGACCACAGCTATGGATGCTACGGCTACAGGCGCCTCAATAAGCTCCTAAGGGAGGCAGGGGATATCGTTTCAGAGAAGGTAGTAAGAAGGCTCATGAAGGAGGAGAACATACATGTGCCATCTTACAAAAGCCCGAAGAAGTACAGTTCATACATCGGAGAGGTCACACCTCCTGTCGAGAACCTGCTGAATAGGGATTTCCATGCAGACGCCCCCAACGAGAAATGGCTCACTGACATAACTGAGTTCCACATTCCTGCAGGCAAGGTCTACCTTTCCCCCATCATAGACTGCTTCGACGGGATTCCTGTTTCCTGGACCTTAGGGACATCCCCAAGCTCAGACCTTGCAAACACAATGCTTGACAAGGCTATAAATACGCTTAAACCTTGGGAGAAGCCGATTGTCCACTCAGATAGAGGAGGACACTACAGGTGGGATGGCTGGATATCCAGGATGGAAAGCAGCGGCCTTACCAGATCCATGTCGAAAAAGGGATGCTCTCCGGACAACTCTGCATGCGAAGGATTCTTTGGAAGGATAAAGAATGAAGTCTTCTACGGAAGAGACTGGAAAGGATGGGCTCTCGATGACTTCATGTACTTTATTGACAGGTACCTCAACTGGTTCAGAAATGAAAGAATAAAGATACGTTTAAACAACAAAAGTCCAAAGGAGTATAGAACTGAACTTGGTCTATTACTATAATTCAGTCCAAGAAAACGTCCGCACTCCCGAATGGTTGATTTAGGCCGACGCTAACACCGAACAGACCTGCAGCTATGCCATTAAAGTATTACAGGTCATTTACTGACTCTTTCCTCCCTATGCATTGCATAAAAATCAAATAAGCATCAAATAAAAATCAAATAAAATCAGGCTAAAGTCATACATTTAAACCGATTTCTGTACGACTTTAAGCTGTTTTTCCGGTAAATCGTCAAACGCGTGCAAATAAGAGTCAAATAAAACTCAGGCCCAGTATGGTTCATACCTTGAAAACTTGTTGCTGCTGGTAGGATCCGACTTCTTAATCAGCCCTGCTTCAGAGGCATCCCTGATGAGTCTTGATATCTGTGACATATAAGATTCATCCAGACCGAATCGTTCACGAAGGGTTGCATTGCTCATTACTTCATCATTGACATGTTTTATACAGGCATGAGAATAACAGGACCACAGTCTGTCCTCCCGTGACATTTTACCGAACGGGACACTGCTGAATATCGTTACCTTAGTGAGTTCAAGGTTATCATATACGGAAACTGTCGGAGTAGGCAGATAATCCTTCTCGCAGTCCATTGTTATTCTGTCCCACCCGGAGCCGGCAATCTCACACATCTTCATGCGTCTCATCAGATCGGCAAGCCTGATATTCCTGCTTTTCGGAGGATTGTCAATAAATCGTCTTGGGTCAATAATGGGACATCCCGGATTGGTTACCTCTACTCTTGAACTGAATACTTCCACAACTATCCCCTGTCCCGGAATGGACAGATCCTGATGTATCATGGCGTTGGATATCACTTCCCTCACAGCTCTTTCAGGGAATCTTTTTTCTGTTTTCCTAAGACCTCCGCCAATTACTTCCCTGGAAGGAAGAACGCCGTCAAGGAAAGCAGTCATTTCCCTGTAAACCAGTGCATATCCTGATTCAAAGACACTGTCCTTCAGGATTTCTGCCTTTGAGTTATCAGCATATACTATAATTCTGAGACGCTTATCACGCACAGATGGGAACTCCCTTATATTCTTTGCAAAAAGCAGCGCACCAAGGTTTGTAACAGCATATAAACCATTATCCTGTTTTACTATCAGATCATCGGAAAGGGCATAGTTAAGCACAACCTCAGGACTATTATTCCCGCTCTGGCCCTGGAAGAGGAAATAATTGGAAAAATCGAGCATGGAGATTACTTCAGTAACGCTGAGGTCAGTCTTTGCCTTCAAAAGTTCGAAATCCGTTTCTGCAAGCTTTTTCCAAAGCTGAACCTGCAGGTCCGGAACATCCTTAAGCGGTTTTGTATAACTTCCGATACGAATATATGGATTATTATTGAAAGTAACCGGAACTCTGTAAGCCCTCTCTATGGTAAGGATGACTGCAACCTTGCCATCAATTACACAGTCCTCAAATACATAATGGGCATTGGGAGAAAGGCTTCGGCGCAGGAAAGAGGAAATCTCTTCATTCCCCTTCAGCCTGCTGAAACGGGTATATTCAGTACCAACGATATCATGTGTTTTATCATCGATTCCCCATACCATATAGGCATTCTCCCGATCCATAATACATGCACTGTTGGCAAGGGCACTGATGTCCTTACCGATCATCTCCGGATCATAGTTATCATGTTTGAATTCAACAAATTCCGTTTCAGCAGGAAGACTGCACAGAGTACGTATAAGAAGTTCCAGATTGTCATCAGCACCGTTCATGATCCAATAATAGCATAATCATGCTTCCTGTCAAATAAAAATCAAATAAGCGTCAAATAAAAATCAAATAAAATCAGGCCAAAGTCATACATTTTCACCAATTTATGTACGACTTTACGCTGTTTTTCCGATAATTCGTCAAACGAGTGCAAATTAGCGTCAAATAAAAAAAGCTCCGGCATTTTAACCGGAGCCTCTGGCTGTTTCGGATCAGATGATCACTTCTTCTCAGCCTTCTTCTTTTCCTCGTACTTCTTCTTAAGGTCGTCAGAAACACTCTGGGGAACCTTGCCGTACTTGGCAACTTCCATCGTGAACTCTGCCTTACCCTGAGAGAGGGAGCGGAGGACAGTTGAGTAACCGAACATCTCTGAGAGAGGAACTTCAGCGATGACCTGACACTGGTTGTTATCCTCAGTGGAGGAGATGATCATACCTCTTCTCTGGTTGATTGAACCGAAGATGTTACCCTGGAACTCGGAAGGACCTTCAACCTCAACCTTCATGATAGGCTCGAGGATTGCGGGCTTAGCCTTCTCATATGCATCCCTGAATGCGCCGATGGCTGCAGTCTGGAATGCCATATCTGAAGAGTCAACCGGGTGCCATGCACCATCGTTTACGACACAGCGTACGCCAACAACGGGGAATCCGATCTGAGTACCCTTCTTCATGGCTGTCTGGAAGCCCTTGTCACATGAAGGAATGTATTCGGTAGGAATTGCACCACCCTTGACTTCATCAACGAACTCGTAGTCCTTGACCTCTTCACCGTCAACCTGCACGATCGGCTCGATGTAACCTGCAACACGTGCATACTGACCGGAACCACCTGTCTGCTTCTTGTGGGTGTAGTTGAAGTCCGCTCTCTGAGTGATTGCCTCTCTGTAAGCAACCTCAGGCTGACCGACTTCGACCTCTGCCTTGTACTCTCTCTTCATTCTTTCGATGTAGACATCGAGGTGGAGCTCACCCATACCCTTGATGATCGTCTGAGATGATTCAGGATCGACATAGGTCTGGAAGGTGGGGTCTTCCTTGGTGAATCTGTTGAGAGCCTTTGCCATGTTGTCAGCTGCCTTCTTGTCAACCGGCTTGATGGCAAGGGAGATAACAGGCTTGGGAACGTACATACTTGTCATTGAGTAGTTGGTACCGGGAGCACAGAAGGTATCACCTGAAGCACAGTCGATACCGAAGAGTGCTGCGATCTCACCGCATCCTGCCTCGTTGATATCTTCCATGGTGGAAGCGTGCATCTTTACGAGACGGCCGACACGGAACTTCTTTCTTGACCTTGTGTTGTAAAGTTCATCGCCCTTCTTGATCTTACCCTGATAGATACGGATGTAAGTGAGCTGACCGAACTGACCGTCCTCAAGCTTGAATGCGAGAATGACGGGAGGAAGGCTGTCATCTGAAGGAAGCTCGATTTCCTTTTCGTTGTTGTCAAGGTCGAGGGCATAGTTATGAACGTCCGTGGGGTTGGGCAGATAGTCGATGACACCGTCAAGGAGCTTCTGAATACCCTTGTTCTTATATGCGGAACCCATGAAAACGGGACAGAGTCTGAGAGCGATGGTTTCCTCACGGACGACCTTCTTGATGAGATCAACCGTGACTGCATCCTCAAGCATTGCCTCCATGAGCTCTTCAGAGTTCATTGAGATGGTGTCGAGGAGCTCTTCCCTCTTGCTCTGAGCCTCTTCAAGAAGCTCTGCGGGGATCTCTGCTTCCCTGATACCCTTTCCGTCTTCACCGGCATCGAAGTAGTATGCCTTCATCTCAACGAGATCAACGACACCCTGGAGCTTGTCTTCCAGTCCGATGGGGATCTGCATGAGAACTGCGTTGAGGCCGAGCTTCTCACAGAGCTGATCCTTTACGCGGTAGGGGTTTGCACCTGAACGGTCACACTTGTTTACGAATGCGATGCGGGGAACGTGGTATCTCTTCATCTGGCGGTCAACTGTGATGGACTGTGACTGTACGCCGCCTACTGAACAGAGAACGAGGATTGCACCGTCAAGAACCCTGAGGGAGCGTTCAACCTCGATCGTGAAGTCAACGTGGCCCGGAGTATCGATGACGTTGATTTCGTGGCCTTTCCAGAATACGTTGGTAGCGGCAGAAGCGATCGTGATACCTCTCTCCCTCTCCAGCTCCATTGAGTCCATGGTCGCACCGACACCGTCCTTGCCCTTAACATCATGGATGGCATGGATCTTGTTGCAGTAATACAGGATACGCTCACTGAGAGTTGTCTTACCTGAGTCGATATGAGCACTGATACCGATGTTTCTCATATCCAGAAGGTTGTTTGCCATAATCTGATAAACCTCTTAAATAGAATTCACTGTAAAAAATAGGGGCAAGTGTGTCCACTTGCATCCGATTTGGCATATTATTAGTTTTATTGTAATTGTGCAAGTGAGTTATGGAAAAAAGGAGTCAAAAACTGTTTTACGGCGTTTAAATGTGCTACTATCAGAAGTTAAGGAGCACATTATGAAAACAGTGTTTGAAATGATAAGGGACGGTGAGATCCCCTCGGTAAAACTATATGAAGATGACGTGTGTTTCGTCATACTCGATATCAATCCCATAAGCAAGGGACACTCCCTGGTCATATCAAAGGAAGTATATCCTTGCTTCACGGATGCACCCCTTTCCACCCTCGGACACATGATGGAGGTTGCATCAAGGGTTGATGCGAAGCTCAGGTCAGTACTAGGTGCCGAGGGAACGAACATCCTCATCAACAACGGTCCTGCAGCGGGACAGGAAGTTCCCCACCTGCACATCCACGTCATTCCCAGATACAGCGGGGACGGAAAGAACTTCATTCCGTCAAAGGACAGCTATAAGGACGGTGAGATGGCAGAGTTCGGAGCCAGACTATGTCTCGATTGAAAATCCTGATCATCTTTCTTTCAGCGTTACTCATATTATCAGGGTGTGCGACCTACACCTCTTCCCAGGGCATGGAACATCTTGACCTGCCCCGCTACTCCGATCTTCCCGAAACCCGTATTTCGGCCATAAATGCCGAAGCGGAAAGGGCTGCCGAGGAAGCCCGCCTCGAAGCCGAAGCAAGAGCAAGGGCCGAGGAGGAAGCAAGGCTTGCAGCTGAAGCAAAGGCCGAAGCTGAACGTCTTGAAACCGAACGCATTGCTGAAGAGGCACGGCTCGAAGCTGAAGCCAGGGCTGAGGTAGAGAGGCTCGAAGCAGAGCGCCTGGCGGAAGAAGCACGCCTGAAGGCGGAAGCGGAAGCAAAAGCGGAGGCTGAGCGTCTTAAAGCAGAACGCCTTGCCGAGGAAGCACGTCTCAAGGCTGAAGCAGAAGCAAAAGCCGAGGCCGAGCGTCTTGAAGCAGAACGCCTGGCGGAAGAAGCCCGTCTCAAAGCTGAAGCAGAGGCTAAGGCAGAGGCAGAACGCCTGGAAGCGGAGCGCATTGCAGAGGAAGCACGCCTCAAAGCTGAAGCGGAAGCAAGAGCCGAGGCGGAGAGAAAGGCAAGGGAAGCATCCCTGGCTGCATCCCTTGCAAAGCTGAGGAGGATCAACTCATATCCGGCAGATGCAAAGGATCTCAGGATCCCCCACGTCTGGCGTCCGGTGGATGAGCAGCTTCTCAAAAGCGACTCCTTCACCCGTCTCGACGTCCTCCTGATCCCGCTTTCGGGCATCTCGGATGAAAATGTCCTGAGATCAGCGGCATCAGTTGCCGACATGGAAGCCGACTTCATCTTCGTAACAGGTCCCGTCTCATCCCAAATCGCCTTTGCAAAGGCCCTCTACCGGGATGCGGTCACCCTGTCAGGCGGCACCGTTATCTTCCGTTCGGAGCTGCTCAGCGCCGATGAGTACACTGCCCTCTTCCGAGTTTCCGAAAGCAAGGACATACAGCTGACGGCAGTAACTGAGGACAATTCCTCCGCCAGGACGGCAGTGAAGCCTGTAGACTGGAAGGAGTACCTGCTGCTCACCTCCGAAAAAAGGGTTGAGGAGGTTAAGGACATCACTGAAAGGCTCAGTGACACTGAAGCCATAATGGCACTCTCAGCGGCAGAGCCCAGCTCACTGGACTGGACGATCTTCACGCCCTACTCCTACAGGAGTGATGCGTCATTCCCCGTATCCGACTACCTCAATACGGTGCTCTCGGACACCTTCAGGGCAACCCACTTCTCTGAAGAGACCTCCGGAGGAATAACGCTTGAGACGAAGGTCCTCAGCGAGCGACTGGACTTCCTGTACACAAAGGGCATCATAGAGGTAAGCTCATCCACGCTTGCGGTAGCAGGGCTCACGGATGCGGAGCCGAAGCGGTTTGCCGTGGCTGCCACTTACCTCTTGCCGTAAGGGTTTACGTATTATTAGATTGAAATCAAGGAGAACAGACTGAAATGATTTATCATGTAAATAAGGAAAACTTCGAGCGTGCCGTGCTTAAAAGCCCGGTACCGGTACTGGTGGACTTCTTTGCCACCTGGTGCGGACCATGCAGGATGCAGGCCCAGATCCTGGAGCGTTATGAAAAGCTCCATGGAGAGGATGAGGTGAGACTCGTCAAGATTGACTGCGATGAGGAGCAGGAACTTGCCGGACAGTACAGGGTCGAGACCATCCCGACGCTGCTCGTCTTCAGAGACGGCGAGCTTACCGAAAGGGTATCGGGCGTAAGACGGGAGAACGAGCTGGACAGACTCCTCGGGCTCTGATAAAGGAAAAGACTTCAGGAAACTATGTCCTGAAGTCTTTTTTTGTCTTATCAGAAGAGATATCCGACCGTAACCTTGGGAAGGGGTACCGTTATGTCGAGGTAAGCGGTTGTCTTTCCGTTTTTGAACTCGGCAAAGTACATCTCCAGTCCGGTTGCGACTCCCAGGAAGATCTTCTGGGAAAGACTGATCCTGAACGATGTCATGATGTCGGCGCCCAGGGCCCAGGAGGCGGACTTCACGCTGATGCGGGGACCGGCGGTGAAAATCATTTTGGTGGAATCGCCCACCCTGGTCTGATAGAGGTAGCTGCCTCCGATCACGAAGCTGTTTCCGGTGAGATCCGGAGCAAAGATGATGTCAAACCCATTCTTCTGATCAAAGATGAAGCTTGCATTAAGATCGGCCTTCGCATTGAACTTCACGTTTCCGCTGTTTCCGGCGTAGGAAAGGGAGAGATCAGTGTTCTGAACGCCCAGCTCAAGTGACATCTGAGTCGCAGCGAAGAGCGGAAGTACCGCAGCTGTCAGAATAAGAATCAATAGAATTTTCTTCATTTAGTTTTCTCCTTAAGTTCAGATTCTAGACATGATGGCGGAAGTTGCAAGCACCCGGGAAAGAAAAAACTTTACAGAACCCCAACTTTGGTGAAAAATCAGATTCAGGGGTTTTTAGGTAAGATGATAAAGAAAAACAATGACATGACAAGGAAGACGGTGGAGCACATGAGGGACGGTAATGGCAGTGTCGACCAGATGCTGATCCTGGACGGCAGGGACATGGCGCCCCATACGAGGCTTTTCGGCATGATGACCCTTGATAAGGGTTGTTCCATCGGACTTCACACGCATATTAAGGAAACCGAGTACTACTTCATCCTCTCAGGTGAGGGAATCGTTACCGAGGCCGACGGGGAAAAGAAGGTCTCAAAGGGTGATGTCGTCATCACCGGAGACGGTGAGAGCCATGCCATCAGAAATGAAAGCACGGCTCCCCTGGTATTCGTCGCCCTTATAGTCCTGGATTAGAATAGCGAGGCTATTTCCTTTTCATAGAGCTTTGCAACCTGGAATCTCTTGATCTCCTGCTTGCTGCTGAGCTCATTGTTGACCTCGAAGGACTTCTTTAAAAGTGCGAACTTATAGATCTGTTCGAAGCTCTTGAAGCCGTTCTTCGAGCTTACGCGCTCCCTGATCTCATTCTCGATGAGGGCATGGACCTCGGGGAGTGTGAATATGTCATCCCGGTTCACATAATAAATCCTGTTCTGCTTGAGATAGTACTCGATTGCCTGCACTGCGGGCACGATGAGGGCACCCAGATACTTCTGGTCCTGTCCGACGACCACGCTTGCCTCAATATACTCACTCTCGTTAAGGGCCGCCTCGATGGGTACGGGCTCCAGGTTCTCACCGCCTGAAAGCACGATCGTGTCCTTACTGCGTCCCACAATGTGGTACTCATGGTCATAAGTCCATACAGCCAGATCCCCGGTATTGAAGTAGCCTTCCTTATCGATGACCTTTTCCGTCAGATCGGGTCTCTTATAATAACCCTTCATGACCTGATCACCCTTGATGTGCAGTTCCCCCTTCTCTCCGGGACTGCAGAGGTGTCCGTCCTCCAGGGAAACGATCCTGATGTCCACGTCCCCGTAGGGGATCATGGTTCCGGGGCGTCTCTTCGCAAAGAGCCTTATGCCGATGACCGGGGAAGTCTCGGTAAGTCCGTATCCGTCCACGAGCGTGATCCCGATTGCATTGAAGAAGTCATCGATCTGGGGCGAGAGGGAACCGCCCCCGCTGATGCCGCAGGTGAAGTTGGTACCGAGCTTGTTCCTGATCTGGGAGTAGACCATGACGTCCCCGAGCTTGTAGAGGGGCTTTAAGAGGAGGAGAGGCAGGAAGGAACAAAGCACTTCAGCTGCCCTGTTTCTTTTGGTGTACCTTCTGGTAAGACCATGGAACATGTTGCTGTACTTATAGTGTTCCATGGCGACAGCAACGAAGAAGTCGAAGGCCTTCTTCTTAAAACCTCCCTCCTTCTTCATCTGTGCATAGACCGCACTCTTCACGCTCTCCCAGATACGGGGTACGGAGCCCATGAAATGGGGATTGATCCTCTTGAGGTCTCCGAGCATTATCTTTCCGATCGGCTTGCTGTATGCGATCGTCGACTCCAGATAGATTACGATGTACTGCAGGATTCTCTCGAAGGAGTGCCAGACGGGAAGCACGCTGAGCCAGCGCTGCCGGGGCGCTGTCGGGAAGTGCACCGTATCAATGTTCCTGATGATGCCGTCAAAGTTACCCTGCGTGAGCATTACTCCCTTGGGCTCTCCGGTGGTACCGGAGGTGAAGATGACGGTTGCAAGATCATCCTCAGTAAGTTCGTTTATGCTCTTTAAAAGCATGGGATCCTCATCCGTCCTGTTGGCCTCGATAAGGTCTTCATAGCAGTAAACGGTCACCCCCTCACACTCAGGGATCTCTCCCAGCCTGTCGCTGTCAAGCACGATGAGATTCTTCAGGGCGGGCAGGCTCTCCTTAACGGAAAGCATCTTGAGAAGCTGGTCCCTGTTCTCACAGATCACGACTTCAGCTTCGGTAGTGCCGTAGATGAAGGCTGCCTCTGCTGCCGTACTGTCCCTGCCGCGGGGAACGTCCGCAGCCCCGAGGGACATGATCGCCAGGTCAGAGACCATCCAGGCAGAGCGGTTGTCACTCAGAAGACCCACCAGTGAGCCCTTCCCCACTCCGAGATTCCTCAGCGCCCGGGCAAAGGAGTGCACCAGCGATCTCACGTCGCCATATGTGAATTCATGGAACTTTCCGCTTTTGTCCTTTTCCATCAGGAATATATATTCAGGATGTTCCTTGCATTTCTCCTCAAATAAATATGGTACTGTCATAATTTCCCCGTATGTATGTATTTGACATTTTGACAATTTATGTAAAATTGTCAGAAATAGATATACATGAGGAAATATTTCTTGTCAACACCCTCAGAAAACGAAAAAAACTGCTCCCCTTGAGGAGCAGTGTGTCATGTAATGACTTTTCTTATTTTTCCCAGAGCTTTTCAGGATAGTAGCCTTCAGCTATCTTCTTCCTGAGTTCCTCAACGACGATCTTCTTGTCTTCGGGATAGGTCATGCCGAACCATCTTTCCTGGCTGGTGAGAACCTTAATGGTTCCCTCGCCGTCCTCAACCATCTTTCCGGCACCGTTGGGAAGCAGGCACTCTGCCTTGGGAGCAGTGATGTTTGCCTTCTTGAAGTCCTCCCAGTAGGGAACGAAGGAATCGAACACCTTGGGTGTGAAGCCGAAGAAGTTCATTGAAACGATTTCCTTTCCGGTGAGCATCTCATCGCCCCTGTCCAGGTGGGATACGATGCCGCCGTCAGCAGTGTATTCGATCTTCGTGTTCTCTTCCATGGTCACAAGCTGACCGTCCTTAACCTTACAGATACCGCGGGATACGGATCCGGAATGGCTCATGGTGTTCTCAAGAACGTAACCGACCATTGCATGTTCAGTTGAGTCATTGTCAAGCTTTGAAAGATAAGCTCCGAGATCCTGATAAGCGGTCCTTCCGTAGTAGTCATCGGCATTGACGACCGTGAACGGGGTCTTCACCGCATCCTTTGCACAGAGAAGTGCATGGATGGTTCCCCAGGGCTTTGCCCTTCCGGTGCTCTTCACGATTTCCTCAGGGGTAAGCAGGCTGTCCAGTGACTGGAAGACATATTCCGCATCCATGTTGCGTGCAATTCTGTCGAAAAGACGCTCCCTGAAGTCATGCTCGATGTCCTTCCTGATGATGAAGACCACCTTGCCGTAACCGGAGTTCTTTGCATCGTAAACACCGAAATCCAGAAGTGTCTCATTGTGCATGCCGACAGCATCGATCTGCTTCACTCCGCCGTAGCGGCTTCCCATACCTGCAGCCAAAACCAAAAGGGTAGGTTTCATTTTTCTAAGTTTCTCCTTTATCCAATTGACTCAATTACTCAACACACCGATTCCTGTGCGTTTTCCTTTCTCTATGTTACAGCGAAAAATGGAAAAATGACAGTAAAAAAGATAAGAAAGAAAAGATTACGGAAATAAAAGTTACGTAAGGTTTTATTACGTAATATTTATATATATTACAACGATTTAATTGACATAAAACATAAAAAGTCATATCTTTCACGCATGAAACCGAAGCAGATGAAGCCCTATCTATACCTCCTGCCGGCACTTTTACCGGCACTGCTTTTCGTTTACTATCCCTTCATCAGGAACGCGGTTTCATCCTTTTTCGACATCACGATAAAGGGCGAGCTGGCAGCCTTCAGGGGCTTTGGCAACTACGCATCCCTCTTTACCGATCCCGTATACTGGGAGAGCCTTAAAAACACGTTCATATTCATAATCATGTTCGTTCCGGTGAACACGGCGGTCGTGGCTGCCGCAGTTCTGCTAAGCAGCGGGAAGGGAAAGCTCTCTGCCTTCTCCCAGACCGTCTTCATACTGCCCATGACACTGGGCCTCAGCAGTGCAGCCCTTCTCTTCCGCTTCATGTTCAATGAGACCAACGGGATAATAAACTCCATATTCCGCCACGATTTCCCCTGGACAAGTTCTCCGCTGGCCGCAATGCTCTCCCTTGTCTTCCTGGGAGTGTTTCTCGACCTTGCCCTGGACTACCTTCTCCTCCTTTCCGCATACAGGAACCTGGACAGGGGACCCGTGGAAGCCGCAATGCTTGACGGCTGCGGCAGGGCCGGACTTTTCTTCCGGATCAAGGTTCCGATGATGCTCCCCACCCTGTCCTTCATAGTGTTCATGGCTCTCAAGGATGCCCTATTGATCTGTGCACCCGTCATGGTCATGACCGAGGGAGGCCCGGCAAGAAGCACGCAGACGATCGTGTATTACTACTATCTTTCGGCGTTCAAGAACGCGGCATTCTCAAAGGCGGCCGCCATAAGCATGACGGTCTTCGTCATGGCAGGCATTCTGATACTCGCCTATAAGGAGTTCGAGAAGCGGAGGATCACATACAGATGAAAACAGTGAAAAGACTCCTCCTGATCATGCTGACACTTGCAGTGCTCTTCCCATTCCTCTATGCCTTCTCGTCCTCGTTCTTTTCCGCAGCCGACTTCACCACCTACCCCGCAAGGCTTTTCCCGTCGGCACTCAGATTCTCCAACTACACCAAGGTCCTGAAGCACAGATACTTCCTGACCTACGTCATGAATTCAGCCATCACGGGCACTCTGGGAACTGTTCTCAGGCTTTTCATCGCATACCTTGCCGCCTTCGCATTCGCCCACTACCGTTTTCCCGGAAGCAGCTTTCTCTTCAGCTTTCTGATTCTCACCATGTTCATTCCATCGGACCTCCTGCTGGCCCAGAACTACATCACGATCCAGAGGCTGGGCCTTCTGGACACATACCTCGGTATCATATCCACATCCCTTCTGGGAGCCGGTCAGATCTTCATGCTGAGACAGTTCATGAAGACAGTGCCCGAGGAAATCCATGAGAGCGCGCTTCTGGACGGAACGGGGGACTTTGCCTACATGAGGTACATCCTGCTCCCTCTTTCAAAGGCAGTTATCGTGACGCTCTCGCTTCAGAGCTTCGTCGGCATCTTCAATGCCTACCTCTGGCCCCTGCTCGTCACAAACAAGGCCTCAATGAGGACCGTTCAGGTCGGCATCACGACCCTGGGCTTTTCGGAAAGCCTCAACTACGGACCGACAATGGCCGCGGTAATCATTCTGTTCATACCCTTTGCAATGCTTTTCATGGTCTTCAAAAAGAGCATCCTGAAGGCACTTGAGAAAGGTTATCTATACACATAAGGAGAGTTTCATCATGAAAAAACTGATTGCGACCTTATTGGTACTCACCGCCGTACTGACCCTTTTCGCAGCAGGCGCGAAGGAAGATAAGAGCGTTAAGGAGATCACGTTCTGGCACTCAAACAGCGGTCTCCTCGGGGAGGCAACCGATGCCCTTGTGGAGAAATTCAATGAAACCACCGGTAAGGAAGAGGGCATAGTGGTAACTGCCGTTTATCAGGGAAAGGCAAGTGATGTGCTCACCAAGATCAAGGCCGTGGCCCAGAGCGGGGATGCGGACGAGTACCCCACTGTCGTGCAGCTCGATGCCACCGGAGTCGTCGACATGGCAGCCAATGATGATCTTCTCTTTGCAGAGGAGCTTTTCACCTCCCAGGGCCATGACCTTTCCTGCCTTCTCGACCATGCAAGGGAATCGATGATGTACCGCGGCAGGGTGATCGGACTTCCGTTCAACGCCTCCACGATCCTCTACTACTACAACAAATCCCTCTTTGACGAAAAGGAAATCGAGGAAATAAGAACTCTTGACGACCTTATCGCGGCAGCTCCCCTTCTTACCGAAAAGGATGCTTCCGGAAAGACGTTGAGATATGCCATTTCCTCCGTCCCGACCACCTATGAGATGTGCTCCTTCATCGGAAGCCAGAACGGCGGAAGCTACCTTACCGACATGGAAAACGGACACGCCGGCTTTGCAACCAGAACGGTCTTTGCGGAGGAAGGAACCCTTGAGGCTTTCCTCACCAAGTGGAACGAACTCTATCAGACCGGAGGCCTCAGGAACTCCACAAGCGGTGTCACAACCGAGTTTGTCTCAGGACAGACCGCTTCGATGTTTGCCTCCACAAGCAGTCTCACGACGGTCCTTGAGGCGATCGACGGACGCTTTGAGCTCGGAGTAAGCTTCTTCCCGATGGTCAATGAAAAGGCAACGGGCGGCGTTAACCTGGGCGGCGGCGCGCTCTTCACCTTCAAAGGCGATGCTGAAACCGAGAGGGCCGCATACATCTTCATGAAGTTCCTGACCAGTGCGGAAAGCCAGCTTTACTGGCACCTGGAGACGGGCTACCTCCCCGTGAACAAGGACACATACAGTCTCGATGAGTATAAGGCACACTGTGGGGAAAACCCGCTCTTCAAGGTCGCTTCCGACCAGCTGCTTGCCTCCAATCCCAAGGTCGTGGGTCTCTGGATCCCCAACGGCTATGAGGTCTACTATGCCTTCCAGTCAAATATCAAGGCAATGCTTGAACAGGGTGTTTCCGTTGCAGACACGGTTGAGAAGATGAGAAGCGAGATTGACAGGGGTCTTGATGATTTCAACAGACAGAATATCAACCAGCACTAATCTGCTTTGCTTCAAAAGGGGCGGAAGGAGGGAGATGGTCACATCCATCCCCCTCATCGCTTCCTATGGGTACAGGAACATCGATCTGAATTTCTGTGAGCTCATGAATCCAGTCCATCACATCGACGATACGTACATAGAAAAGCTTAAGGAATACAGGAAGGAGTACGGCCTTACCTACAACCAGAGTCACGTCCCATACACTGCAGACTACCTCAGCCTCAGCGCCGAGGAAAGGCTTTCTCTTGATGCTCTTATCAGGAAGGCCTTCATCCACTCGGCGGAGCTCGGTGTGGACACAGTCGTCATCCACCCCGTGAAGGGAAGCATAAAGGATAACATCGCATACATGAAGGAGCGGCTTTCGGAGCTTCCTTCCCCTTGCCGCCTGGCAGTGGAGAACATGGAAAGGGAAGATGAGATCTCGACTGCCGAAGACCTCATGGAAATAGTCGATGCCCTTGGTCCCAGGGCCGGTGTCTGCCTCGATACCGGGCATGCCCACATGAGGGGGCTGGACATCGGAAAGATGATAGGGAAGCTGGGGCAGCGCCTCATCGCGACTCACATTGCGGACAACCATGGGAAGTCGGACGAGCACTTCATGCCCTACTTCGGCACTATTCCCTGGGAAGCTGTGACCGCAGCCCTGAACGCTGTTGATTATCAGGGCTTCATGACTTACGAGATCATGTTCTTCATGAGGTACGTTCCCGAGGAGCTTCAGGATGATGTGGGCCGGCTCTCATACCGGGTGCTGGAGCACCTTACTTCGCAAACGAACAGTGCTTCTTGAAGCTGCAGTTCTCACAGAGGGCGCCGGGGCACTCCTGGAAGGAGTCCGAAGCGCCCTCCAGCTGTCTTATGTGCCATTTCAGCTCCCCGATATGCTCATTCAGGACCCTGGCCTTCTCCTCGGCACCGGCAAGCTTTTCCCGGTACTGGGAGAGCAGTATCTGACGCCGCTTCTCACCGCTTCTGTCCTCACCGGAGAGGAGTATTATCTTCCTGATTTCCTCAAGTGAGAAGGAGAGACTCTTAAGCTCCATAATGCGCTTGATGTACACCAGATCGGCATCGGAGTAGATCCTCTGCCCTCCGGCCGTTCTCTCGGTGCTCTTCAGCAGTCCCATCTCATCGTAATATCTTATCGTCCTGACGGTAAGGCCGGCGGCCTCTGCCAGCTGGCCAACCTTATATTTCTTCTCACTCACGCCTAAAATATACACAAAAACAGACTTTCAGAGGAACGGCCTTGGGGAAAAATGTCATTTTCCGGTTATTATTAGTATGAGATACGAAAAAAACATCCACACCACACTTTCCATCGCGGAGCTTCCGCCCCAGGACAGACCCAGGGAGAAGCTGGAGAACAAAGGGGCAGTCGCCCTCTCAGATCTGGAACTGCTGATGATCCTGCTTTCCAGCGGTAGCGGGAAAAGACGGGTCGGCGAAATCGCCATCGACCTGCTGGCACTGCTTGACAGGAACAGCGAGCCTGCCGTGAGCGAGATAGCCCGCATAGACGGCATCGGTCAGGCAAAGGCCTCGGTGATATCGGCGGCATTGGAGCTGGGTAGAAGAAGGACCGTCAGAAACGGCAGCACCATATCGACTCCCAACGACATCTTCATGGAAATAAGGCACTTTGCCTCGAGACAGCAGGAGCAGTTCATCGTGGTCGCCCTTAACGGTGCCCATGAGGTTCTCAACGTCTTTTCGGCAACCACCGGGCTTGTAAACAGGACCCTCATCCACCCCAGGGAGGTTTTTGCGGACCCCATCTCCCGCAGGGCCACTGCCGTTATCCTGGCCCACAACCACCCCTCCGGAGTACTCGACCCCAGTGCGGAGGACATTTCAACCACGACACGTCTTGTGGAGAGCGGGGAGCTGCTGGGAATAAGGGTTCTCGACCATCTGGTATTCAGTCAGAAGGGCTTCTTCTCATTCAAAGAGCATGGACTGATGTGATCACATTTGTGGAGTTACAAAAAACTGTGAAGAAGAAAAAATGTATATCCTGAAATCGGAGTGAATTCTGATATGCATACCTCTTTGAGAGGACGTCCGCTGCCACCCACCGCCTTGCCTTCACCCTTCCCCGGTTCGGGGAATAAGTCAGGGATGTCACCGGCGGGCTTTCAATGACTGGATAAAGAGGATCTACTTTACCGTGACTCCAAGGAGCTTCACGATGTCAACAGCCTGGGAAATATCAAGCTCCGCACCCCTCACTTCCTTCAGCGATTCGCTTAGGAAGATTCCGTCAAGGGATGAGCCCGTAAGGGAAAGATCCCTGAGGGATGTTCCCGTCAGAACGGCACGGCGGAGGTTTGTATCGTGGATCCTTACTCTTTTGTGAGTCACGTCGGTAAAGCCGGTCTCCTCCAGGGAGGAGGATGTGATTTCCACGTCCTGAATGCGCATGGAAGAAAGATCGCTGTATGAGAAGTTCACTCTCAGAAAACTGCTTTTCCTGATCCTCGCGCCCTCCAGCGTAACGCCCATGAGCTTTGAGTCCGTGAAGGAACAGCCGTCGATGAGGCACTCCGGCATGCGGCAGGAAATGAAGGTACAGGTATCAAAGGTGCACGAAGTGAAGACTGCAGACGAGAAGTCACAGTCAGTGTATGTCTGGTTTGAGAAAACACAGTCCGAGAAAGTGTGAAAAGAAAAAGCTTCCCCTGTGTGAGTTTCACCGGAGAAGCTCTCGTAGCTGCAGTCTTCCATTATCTGGAGTGGCGGCCCTTCAGCACTTCCACTACCTCAGAGAGGGATGAATCCTTCTGGGCAAGAAGTACCAGGAAGTGGTACATGAGGTCTGCGGCCTCACCGAGGAAGAGTTCCTTGTTGTTGTCCTTGCTCTCGATGATGAGTTCGACTGCTTCCTCACCTACCTTCTGTGCGATCTTATTGAGGCCTCTTGAGAAGAGGTGGTTTGTATATGAGCCTTCCTGAGGGTTGTTTCTTCTGTCGTTAATGACATCCTCAAGATAGAACAGGAACTCGGTTGAGGTCATCTCACTGGGTTCATTTACCTCATCGAAGCAGGTATCAGCACCGGTATGGCATACGGGACCGGTCGGTATGGCCTTAACCAGGAGCGTGTCCCCGTCACAGTCCGCAAGGATTTCGCGTACCTGGAGGAAGTTTCCGCTGGTCTCTCCCTTGGTCCAGATTCTCTTTCTCGATCTTGACCAGAAAGTCACGAGGCCTCTGTCCAGAGTGAGCTGATAAGCCTCTGCGTTCATATATCCGAGCATGAGCACGCGATGCGTCACTGCATCCTGAACGATAGCCGGAACAAGTCCGTCACCTTTTTCAAAATCAATAACCATAATGTCACCCTACTAATGAATTTAACCTAACAGGAATGTCATGTTTTTGTAAATACCTTTTTAGGTCGATAATGTCTATTTCGTGATAGTGGAACACGCTGGCAGCCAGGGCCGCATCGGCATTTCCCTCCAGGAACACGTCCCTGAAATGCTCCATCGTTCCGGCACCTCCCGATGCGATTACGGGAATCGAGAGCGCGGTGCTCACTGCCGAGGTTATGTCATTTGAAAAGCCCGCCTTGGTGCCGTCGGCGTTCATGCTCGTCAGCAGGATCTCACCGGCTCCGAGGCTCTCGCACCTTCGCGTCCACTCCAGCGCATCGAGTCCGGCAGGGGTTCTGCCCCCGTCGATGTACACCTCATAGCCTGACGGGAAGGCAGGATTCTTCCTGACATCCACCGCGCATACCACGCACTGACTGCCGAAACGGCCCGAGAATTCGGTTATTACCTCCGGCTTTCTTACCGCCATGGAGTTAACCGATATCTTGTCCGCTCCCCTGGAAAGGAGCATGTAGGCATCATCGGCACTTCTTATTCCGCCGCCGACGGTGAAGGGAATGTCGATGGCGGCCGCGATCCTCTCAACGAGGGAGGAAAGCGTCTTCCTGTTCTCGACCGTGGCCGTAATGTCCAGGAAAACCAGCTCATCGGCTCCTGACTGGCTGTAGCGCACCGCATTCTCAACCGGGTCTCCGGCATCGGCGAGGGAAAGAAAGTTTATGCCCTTGACCGTGCGTCCGTTCTTTATGTCCAGACAGGGAATTATCCTCTTTGCAAGCATTCAGCCTCCTTCATCTCCTTCAGGGTGATGTGTCCTTCATAATAAGCCTTACCCACTATCGCGCCGTAAAGGCCTGAAAGGGCAAGCTTCTTCAGATCCTCAGTGGTGGTTATCCCGCCGGAGGCGATTACCTTCATTTCAGGAACGCACTCCGCTATGGCGTCATAAAGTGCGAAGGAAGGCCCCATGAGCATGCCGTCCTTTGAGATATCGGTGCTTATGCACGTGTCAAAGCCCTTCTCACGCCACCCCTTTATGAAGGAAGTAACCTCCAGGGCGCTGTCCTCCATCCAGCCGGATGTGGATACGAAGCCATTCCTGCAGTCGGCCCCGAGGATGAGGCATCCCGGGTGCTCTTCCAGCCAGAGGAGCACCGTTTCCGGATCCCTTACGGCAATGGAGCCGCAGGTGACGAAGGCCGCCCCTGCACAAAGTGCCGCATTGAGGGAAGCAGTTGTCTTCACGCCGCCGCCGAAGTCAACGGTAAGACCGGTACTTCCGGCAATGCGTTCCAGGGTCTTCAGGTTCTTTATCTCCCCTGAGCGGGCTCCGTCCAGATCGACGAGATGGAGTCTTGTAAGGCCTGCATCCTCAAAGCGTTTTGCCACCTCCAGAGGATCACGGAAATAGCTCTTCTTAGCCTCGTAATCGCCCTTGCTGAGGCGGACGCACTCACCGCCGATAATGTCTATTGCGGGTATTACGGTCATCACTTCACCTCCAGAAAATTCTTAAGCAGAAGGGCACCTGCCCCGCCGCTCTTCTCAGGGTGGAACTGGACTCCGCAGAAGTTGTCCTTCCTGATGGCCGCGGAAAAGGTTACGCCTGCGTAGGAGCATGAAGCGATGGTGCGTTCGGAGGCTTCAGCATAGTATGAGTGGACGAAGTAAAACCAGGTGCCGTCCGCAATGCCCTTAAAGAGCGGGTCATCGCTGACCTGAATCTCATTCCAGCCCACATGGGGTATCTTGTCACCCGCGGCCCTGTCGAAGAGGCGAACGTGCTCCGGCGTGATGCCGAGAAGGCTGACGTTTCCCTCCTCTGAGAAGGAGTTCATGAGCTGCATGCCGAGGCATATTCCCAGAAAGGGACGTTCATACTCCCTCAGGACCTCGGTAAGACCCCTCTTCTCCAGCTCCGCCATTGCGGAAGCGGCCGCACCCACACCGGGGAAGATGACCCGGTCCGCCCTTCTTATCTGATCAGGGTCGGCAGTGAGAACCGCATCCGCTCCCAGACGGGAGAGGGCGTTCATGACCGAACGGACGTTTCCGGAATTGTAATCAACGACTGCTGTCATAGTACCCCCTTGGTGGAAGGAAGCTCATCGGAGGCGGGATTTCTCTTAACCGCAACCTTTATGCTTCTGGCGAAGGCCTTGAAGAGGACCTCCGCCATGTGGTGGGAGTTGCCCTGCGTCACATGGAGATAAAGGTTGCACTCCGCCGCATTGGAAAAGGACTTGAAGAAGTGCTGGATCATCTCGGTCGGGAAGGTGCCGATGTACTCCCTTCTGAAGTCCACGTCGTAGATGAACTCGGCCCTGCCAGAGAAGTCGAGGGCGACCGTCGCGACCACGTCATCCATGATGAGGATGTCCGAGCCGTAGCGGTTGATGCCCCGCTTGTCCCCGAGGGCCTTTTTCATGAGCTGTCCCAGCGTGATGGCAAAATCCTCGACGCTGTGGTGCTCATCCACCTCCAGGTCTCCCCTGAAGGTGCCTGAAAGATCGATTCCCGAGTGCTTAACGATCTGCTCGGTCATGTGATCGAAGAATCCGATTCCCGTTATGATCCTGCCCTTTCCGGTGCCGTCGAGGGAGAGGTCAAACTCAAATCCGGTCTCATTGGTGTTTCTCACGAGAGTGGCACGCCGAACCTTCTTAACCTTTCCTCCCGTGAGGAAGGAGGCAATTTCATTCCAGCTTTCACTCGTCAGCATAACGGTGTCCCGAAGCTCTTCCGGCACACTCTCATTTCCAAACCAGATTCCCCTGGCACCGAGAGAGCGGGCAAGCTCCATGTCCGTCTTCCGGTCCCCGATCACAAACGAGGAGGCAAGATCCCACTCCCCGTTCTCATAGGACTCAAGCATGGCCTTTCCCGGCTTTCTTCCGGGACAGTGGTCCTCCGGAAGGGAGAAATCCACGTTAATGTCGGAAAAGAAGATCCCTTCCCCCGCAATCGTACCCATGATGAGGTCCTGAGCCTTCTCATAGACCTCCCTAGGCAGGGCCGGGGTTCCCACCCCGTCCTGGTTGCTTACGAGCACCAGGGCGTAATCGGTGTAATCCTGAATCGCCTTGAGGGAGGTGAAGACACCTTCCATGAAGCGGATGTCCTCAGGTCTGTTCTTATGGCCCTTTTTCACCAGGACGCCGTCCCGGTCGATGAAGAGGGCCCTCTTCTGCTTCTTAAACTCCACCGAGCACCTCCCTGACCGCACTGACGAGAAGATCATTTTCCTCCCGGGATCCTATCGTTATCCTGAGGCAGGAGTCGCACAGCACCTCCCGGGACCTGTCGCGGACGATGATGCCCCGCTTCCTGAGTTCGAGGAAGACCTCATGGGCCTTATTCATCCTGACAAGGAGGAAGTTGGCATCGCTTGAAAAGACGGTGTGAACGCCCTCCGTCTCCTCCAGCAGCTTTTTCACCCTCTCCCTCTCCGCAACTGTCAGGGCCACTTCCTTCCTGACACGGTCGGCACGGGAGAGTGCCGCAGCCGCATAGGCCTGGGAGAGCAGCGGCACGTTGTAGGGGTACTTCACCATGTAAATGAGATCCGCGATCTCGGGGGATGTGACGGAAATTCCGATACGTCCTCCGGCCAGCGCCCACGCCTTTGAGAGCGTCCTTAGGACGACCACCCTCTCATTACCGGCAATGAGATCGACGGCACTCCTGTTGGATGAGAAATCGAGATATGCCTCATCCACAACCGTAATGCCCCTGTTGTACTCGGTAAGCTCCCTTATCACTTCAAAGGGCACGGAAACACCCGTCGGATTATTCGGGGAACAGATGAACATCAGCTTCGGTGAGCACTCATCCAGGGCCTTTTTTATCGCTTCGACATTCAGCGAGAAATCACTGTTCTGCACTACCGTATGGACATCCACGTCATTTATGGAGGCAAGCACTTTATACTCGCCGTAGGTGGGAGGCATTATCAGGACCGAGTCACGGCCCGGGGTGCAGAAGAGACGGTACATGATGTCAATAAGCTCATCGGAGCCGTTTCCGATGCTCACCATCCGCTCGTCGTAGCCGAAGACCTCACTGACGGCCCTCTTCACCGCCGATGAATGGGGATCGGGATAGCGGTTGATATTGTCAAAGTCCACGAAATCCTGCCAGTTCTCATTGGCATCGAGAAAGACAGAAGCGGTTCCCGAAAAGTCATCACGGGCCGATGAATAGGGCTCCAGTGATCTTATGTTATCCCTTAAGAGTTCCCTTATGCTCATGCCATCCTCACTCTTGCCGCCTCGGCGTGGGCGGTAAGCTCCTCCGCCTCAGCCATCGTGATCACGGTGGGGGCAAGGCTCCTGATGCCTTCCTTCGTAAGCTCCTGTACCGTGATCTTCTTTATGAAGCTGTCCACGCTGACACCGGACTGGGAAGCGGCATGACCCGAGGTGGGAAGCGTGTGGTTGGTTCCGCTGGCATAATCCCCTGCCGACTCAGGCGAGTAGGGACCGAGGAAGACGGAGCCCGCGCTCTCAACTCCCTCAAGCAGGGCATAGGGATCGGAGGTGTTGATGATAAGGTGCTCGGGAGCATAGCTGTTTACCATCTTCAGGACACTCTCATCGTCGTAGAAGCTGAACGCCGCAGAGTGGGAAAGGGAGGGAAGCATGTACTCCTTCCGTCCAAGCTTCTCCACTTCATAGGCAAGCTTTTCCTCAATTGCCCCATGGATCCGGGAGGCTTCAGCCTCATCTGCTGCCCTTATGACAAGCATGACCTGACTGTCCCTCCCGTGCTCTGCCTGGCTTAACAGGTCCGTCGCCACGTATAGGGGATCGGCAGTGGAGTCACAGACTACCATTACCTCGCTGGGACCTGCCACCATGTCTATGGAGCACACCTCAGAGGCCATGGACTTGGCGAAGGCCACATATCTGTTTCCGGGTCCGAAGATCTTGTCGACCCTGCCGACGGAATCCGTTCCGTAGGCCAGTGCCGCAATTGCCTGGGCACCGCCGCACTTCAGAACCCTCTTCACCCCGCATAGGGCTGCGGTATAGAGGACGGCGGAGTTGACCTTTCCGTTCTTCGCCGGGGTTGCCAGCGTGATCTCACCGCACCCTGCCACCTTTGCGGGCACGCACAGCATGAGGACGGTGGAAAAGAGAGGTGCAGTGCCTCCCGGGATGTAGAGACCGACCTTCTTAATGGGGACGATCTTCCTGAAGCATCTCACACCGGGCTCGGTGCATACGTCCTCACCTGTGCTGAGTTCAGCCTCATGGAAGGTAAGGATGTTTCCATAAGCCCTCTTTATCGCCGCCTTCAGCTCCTCAGGTACCTCGGCTTCGGCTGCGGCAAACTCCTCCTCGCTGACGAAAAGCTCATCAAGGTCCGAGCCATCAAACTTCAGTGCATATTCCCTCAGGGCCTCATCGCCGCGCTTTTTCACATCCTCCATGATCGCGGCAACCCTCTCCCTTACCGCGGCATCATCGCTCTGAATGCGCTCAAGCAGCGGGAGATAGAGCTCCTCTGAAGGATTCGGGTAGTATTTTATCAGTGCCATCTCTCACTCCGTCATCTTCTCGATGTCCATTACCAGGATACCCTCGGCACCGAGCTCCCTGAGGCTCTCGAATACCGTCCAGAAGCGGTCCTCGGCAACAACTGACTGGACTGAAACCCAGTCGGGATCCATAAGGGGTGTGACCGTGGGGCTCTTCATGCCTCCGATGATGGCCGCAGCCTCATTGAGATTCTTCTTCGGGAGGTTGAAGAGCACGTACTTTTTGTGCTTGGCCATTGCCACCGTATCCATCCTGACGAGAAGGCGCTTAAGCACGTCGTAGCGCTCACTCTCCTCCCTCTCGAACTCCTTCCTGCTGATCATGACGGCGGAGGTGTAGTAGATGGGCTCAACTTCCTTAAGGCCATTCATCTTGAGTGTGGTTCCGGTGCTGACAAGGTCACAGATACAGTCCGCGATACCGACCTGCGGCGTGATCTCGACGGAACCGGAGACGGTCACGTAGGAGGCATTTACGCCTGCCTTTTTCAGGATTCTTTCGGTGATCCGGGGATAGGAGGTCGCGATCCTCTTACCCTCCAGCGATGTAAGGTCCCTGTAGTCGAAGTCATTGGGAACTGCGATGGAGAGACGGCATGCGGCAAAACCCAGGTCACGGACGATATTGAGGTCGTATCCCTTTTCATCATATTCGTTGCGTCCCACGATTCCGATGTCGGCAACGCCGTCATTCACATAGGTCGGAATGTCGTCATCCCTGACGAACAGGAATTCGAGGGGAAAGTTAGGGCTGAACGTCCTGAGTACCCGTGAATCCTCACTGAACTCAATTCCGCATGACCTGATAAGCTCCAGACTCTTCTCCGAGAGCCTGCCGCTTTTCTGTACCGCTATTCTCAGGTTTTTCATTCGTGTCTCTCCTTATAAAAAAAGTCTCCGACATGAGCGGAGACTCCTATATGTGCGAATCCATTCCATGCCGTAACAATGGTCAGCCAAAGTGATGGTGGTGATGGATGTTCATTTCTGTTTTCATGTAAACAGCATAGTTATTTTCATACGTTAGGTCAATATGTAAGAGGGAAAATCACTCCTTTTCACTCCACTCGGCCTCGGCAACCTTCTCCCGTCCGGAATACTTTCTGATGACGAGGGAGAGCTTAATGGCCCAGGCAACCACGAAGATGCCGCTCGTGATCAGCACCACTCCCACAACGAGGAGCAGCGTTGAGTTGATGAAGTTCGGAAAGAGGAACATCAGAACGGCAAAGACGATGTAGAGCCACCCGGAGGAACCGTAGTAGAAGGGATCGGCATAGCCGCTCTTTCTGATGAGATAGGACTCACACACCTCGGAAAGACCCGTAAGCAGGAGGTTGAGAGCAATGAGCCATACCAACCAGGCAGCCACCGCTGCACCTGGGCTGGTTGCGGCGAAGTACACGACCAGTATGCTTATGAATAGGTTTATGAGGGTCTTCACGATGTTGAAGCGCACCACACCGGAAATGCTCCTGAACCTGAATGAGGTTCCCAGTGCCGTGAGGGATTCGATTATGTTGAAGACACCGAATGCGATCACGCCGATCTTCACGACCGATGCCGGAGCCGCGATGAACAGGATGCCGAGGGCTGCGAGCAGAATGCCGCTGCCGATATAAGAGAGATAACGTTTCACCTTTTCCTCCTTGATTAACCCCTTCATCTTCCTTTAGGTTTAGATCCATGAAAAGATACACTCACCTGCTTCTGGATGCTGACGGGACCTTTTATGATTTTGCTTCCTGTGAAAATATAGCGCTCAGAAAGCTGTTTGACCACTATAATATTCCTTTTACAGAGGAAAACATACAGCTGTTTCACTCGGCCAACCGGGCCCTCTGGGAGGCCTTTGAGCGGGATGAGGCGACTACCCGGGACATCAGGGACAGGAGACTCATCCCACTGCTGGAGAAATTCGGCCACGGCGATGAGGCGGTAAGTGCCGGTCAGCTCTACTGCGATTACCTTGCGATGAACGGCATCCTCTTTCCCGGCGCCAGGGAGTGTCTTGAGGCCCTGAAGGAAAAGTATTCCCTCACCATGATCACGAACGGACTTACCGAAGTCCAGTACGGACGCTTTGAGTCGTCGGGAACGACCAGATTTTACGACCACATAATAATCAGTGAGGAAATCGGGGTGCAGAAGCCGAAGAAGGAGTTCTTCAGTCACACGCTCAGGACTATCGGGGCAGAGCCCGGGGAGTGCCTCATAATCGGGGACAGTCTCACCAGCGACATTCAGGGAGGCATCAACAGCGGTATAGACACCCTCTATCTCTGTCTCTCGGGAGAGAAAAAGGAAGGAGGGTACACCTACAGCGCAGGAGACTATGAAACGCTGCTTGCCCTCCTAACTTAAGACTCATTTGTCAACGCTGATAAGCTCTATGTCGAAGATGAGCAGCTGGTTGGGCTCGATGTTGCTCGACCCGTTGATCCCATAGCCCAGATCCGGATGGACCCATGCCCTGATCTTCTCACCCTCGCTCATGACTGAGCATGCGGCCCTGAAGCCCTCGATGATGTTGGTGGAGAGATCGAAGGTGGAGGTCTGACCGCGCTCGTAGGAGGAGTCCTTGACCTCCCCTGAGAGGGTAATGAGCTGGTAGTTGACCGTAACGGTGGAGTTGGCTTCAGCCTTCTTACCGCCCTCCTGGGGCTCGCGGAGCACCTCGTACTGCAGCTTGTCGCTGTAGGCCTTCACGCCGGAGCGCTTGCTGTTCGTCGAGAGGAAACTCTCAGCGGCAGCCAGGTTCTTCTCTCTGAGGACATTCATCTCGGCCTCATAGGACTCATAGCGCTTCTGCTGATATTCGTTCATTATCTCCTGACTCTCGGCCATCGTGTAGCTGAAGTCATTGTCCACATACGCCCTTACTCCCTCGGCAAAGTATTCGGAGTCAAGCTCGGGCATCTGAGCGATGATGGAGTTCAGCAGCTGATAGCCGTAGACGTAGGCAAACCTCTCCTCAAGGGTGTCCGGCCCGGGGAGAGCTGTTTTTTCCCCAACTGTCACTTCAACAGGCTGTGTTACCATCTCTGTAACCGGAGCGGGCTTTGAGCACGATACGGCAAGTGCCGCAAGCAGTAGGAAAACAAGATATTTTTTCATAATCATACCACCCTAAAATATAAGCTTTATCCCCTCACCCGTCAGCACATAACCGCGGCAGTCGGCAACGGCAATGGCGGGAAAGTCCTTTACGGTGAGCCTCAGCAGTGCCTCGGGCCCGAGCTCGGGATAAGCCACCGTCTCACAGGACGTGATGCATGAGGAGTAGAGCGCACCGCAGCCCCCGAAGGCCTGAAGGTAGAGTCCGTGGTACTTTCTCACGGCATCCAGCACCGGAGGCTTTCTCGGTCCCTTGCCCACCATGAGCCTGAGTCCCTTTTCGACGAGAAGCGGTGAGAAGGGATCCATGCGGGCACTTGTCGTGGGTCCGCAGGAACCCATTACCTGCCCCTCCGCGGCGGGGGAAGGTCCCATGTAGTAAATTCCGTTGCCCTCAAAGTCAAAGGGCAGACACTCACCCTTCATAATGGCATCGTAAAGTCTCATGTGCACCTGATCACGGCCCACATAGAGAGTGCCTGATATGGAAACGGTGTCACCCGCATTGATTTTCTCAAGTTCATCACCGCTGTACGGCAGCTCAAGCTTCACCATCATAACCTCCGAGTACCACCACCGTTGCCCGGCGCTCCGCATGGCAGTTAACGGTCACTGCCAGGGGAAGGCCTGCGATGTGGGTGGGATATGTCTCGATCGCAACCCCGAGACAGGTGTTGTCGCCGCCCAGGCCCCCGGGTCCGATGGGAAGGGTGTTGACACTCTCCCTTATCCTCTCCTCCAGGGCCCTGTAGCGCTTATCCGGGTTTTCTCCGCTTCTTAAGAGGGCCTTCTTGCTGAGGAAGGCGGCCTTATCCATTGTTCCGCCAAGCCCAATGCCCAGAAAGACGGGAGGACACGGCTTTCCGCCGGCGCTTCTCATGATGTCGGTGACGGCCTCGACGACCTCATCCTCACCCGCGGTGGGGTTGAGCATCCTGACGCCTGAGCAGTTCTCACTGCCGAAGCCCTTCAGCAGGAAGCTGATCGTGATGTTCTCACCGTCGCACATCTCATAGTAAATGACACATGGAAGATTGTTCCCCGTATTGGTCCGGTCATAGAGGGGATCCCGGACGACGCTCTTTCTGTAGAGGGAGTTTTTCGCGGCTGCCCTGGCCCCCGCATTTATCTCTTCCTCGAGAAGGGGCAGGTTTACCCTGGCCTTCCGTCCGATGGAAACAAGGACGAAGAACATTCCCGTATCCTGACAGAGGGGAATGCCGCTTTCCCGGCTTATGTCGATGTTTTTCACGATATGGGTCAGTACCGTCTTTCCGTACTCACCGCTTTCGCACTTCTCAGCCTTCCTGATCCTCTCCTCAACCTCCGGAGGAAGGATTCTCGCCGCCGACGTGAGTGCGTTCTCTATGCTCTTTCTCAGTTTCATGGGCATCATTGTACCAAAGCATCTTGTCCATTACCAGCGACAGGAAGAGATCGAGGAGCAAAATACCGAGGGCAATCCCCAGGACGAGGCCGAGGAAGTCGGCAGCCAGGTCAAGAAGCTCGAAGCTGCGTCCGACGAAGGGCTGCAGGACCTCAATGAGAAATCCCAGAATGGTTCCCGAGACCAGACTTATTACGATGGTCCCGGTCGTGTATGTCAGTACCTTGAGCTTTCCGTCTCCCCGCTTTCTTTCCCGTCTCCGCTCCATGAAATGAGGAAGATTCACCAGGGAAAGAAAGAGGGAGAAGCCCAGGGCCGTATAGGCCAGGGAGTGGGCTATCTTGTCATTGCCCACTCTGCTGACAGGGTCTACCGGTACGCTTACAAAGGAAAACAGGAGTATCAGGGAAGTCGTTATCACGAGGAGGACCACTCCTGCGGTCCTGACACTTTTCTTTATCGATAGGGTCATGAATCTCTAAACTCCAAATATGTCTTCAGGTAACATGCATCCCTGAAAAAGTCCGCGCTCATTCATGTATGAAGCCAGGGCCTCAATGAGGTCCCTCTTGTCGGGGAAGGAAACAGGGTATACCAGCCGGGCCCGGGGTGTTTCCGTAAGTATCCTCTCCACTATCACGCCCCGCCTCAGGTGGGATATCACCATCGACAAAAGCGCGACGTGGCGTCGGAAGGAGGAGGTGGAGAAGCAGCCGTTCTCCAGAAAGCTCCTCTCCAGAGCCGTAGAGTGCGTGATGTGGATGTTGTGGATCTTTATCGCCTCTGCCCCGGACTCATTCACCAGCTCCACGCTCCGCATGATGTCATCAGGAGTGTCGTAGGAGGGCATGAGCATGATGTGGGCCGTGACCTTGAGGCCGAAGGAGCGGGCCCTTCTGACGGCATCAAGCCATGTGGCGGCATTGTGGCCGCGGTTCACCCTCTCAAGGGTCCTGTCACTGGCACTCTGAAGCCCGACTTCAACCCAGACATCACGCCTGGGTGTAATGTACGAGGAAAGCAGGCGGCACACCTCCTCCCCCAGGAGGTCAGGCCGGGTCGAGACTATGAACTCCCTGAAGTCAGAGAGGGATAGAACGTGGTCGTAGACTGCCCTGAGGCGCTCGGGCGTGTCGAAGGTGTTTGACCAAGCCTGAAGATAGAGGGCGGCATAATCGGCCCGGTAGCGGCGACGGATGAATTCCAGTCCCCTTTCAACCTGCTCATCGATGCTCTTCATCCTGGCGGTGAACAGATCGTCCCTGAAGACCCAGCCCTTCTCCTCTTCCCTCTGGTAGACGGCAACTGCCCCGCTGCCGTCGCAGTAGGTACACCCGCCGCTGCGGTCAGGAGAGCGGTTTGGACAGGAGAAGCCCGCATCCACTCCGACCCGGTAGAGTTTCCTGCCGTATTTCTCACTTATGTATGATGAGTATGTTCTCCAGGGAAGCGTCATTTCAGTGTAAGTCCTATCGAGAAGTCAAGGGTATCTGAGAGTGATGCCGTGAGTCTCAGGTCAGGGCCTGAGTCCAGGCCGACGGATATGATGCCGCCCCAGCTGATTTTCCTGAGGGCCGTGAAGGGCACAGGGCTTATGGAAAGATCCCCGGAAAGATCCGCATGCTCCGAAAGGGCGAAGAAGCCTCCCGCCTCCACGAAGAGGGGACATGACGTGTCAAAGTGCCAGAGAAGGGACGTGTCTATGAGGTCCCGGCTCCT
>JALEVV010000017.1 GCA_022788185.1 Spirochaetales bacterium
ATGCGTTTTCGGAGTTTGTGGAAATCCTGGAGTGGTGCGCCCGAAAGTACGGGACCAGGGTCATCAGGATCGGACGGTACTGCCCGTCATCCCAGACCTGCTCCGCATGCGGACATGTGTGGCAGGGTACCAGGGACCTCAGTGACCGTGAATGGACATGTCCGGAGTGCGGTGTAACGCACGACAGGGACGTGAATGCCTCGGTGAACATACTCGCCGAGGCGAAGCGTATCATGAACCGAATGGAACAGGCGAAGGACGCCTAGCCCATAAGGCGAGGCCGGACGGGTCTCGCAGGCCAGAGACGGTGTAAGACGCCCTTTGGGGTGCGGCCGTCGTTACCATGGCCGGATTCCCATGGGCTTGCCCGTGGGAGTACGTCAAGACATGGCAGTCATTGTCGTATTGGGAGTATGGCATCAGCCAGAGTTTCCTTGAATAAATCCCAAGAGCCAGGCACATCTCGTTCAGGATCTGCGCCTTGTTCAGACAGTTTATCCCGTTCTGTTTTTTGTCCAGACTGTACTCAAGCAGGGGGAGGGCCCTCATTTCAATGTGGTTGTCATAGTCGCTCTTGTGTGTGAGGCGAGGGGCAAATTCGTTCATCAGTCTTACTGCCCTGTGGAAGGATGAGCCACTGCCTGCGGTCTTCTCAATATTGTATTTCTTCAGCAGATTCTGAAAGCCCGGTTCATTGAATTCATATGTAATTGTAATGTCTTCCCCATCCCTTATGGAGAGGTTCTGCTTCAGGATTCCGGCCTCCATGGTATATATCTGATAAGGATCCTGCAGATATGAAGTCTGTTTCGGATCCGTGATTATTACTGCTGCCGTCACTGCCAGGGAGATTATTACGATGGCGGACAGGATAAGTGTTCTGTATTTCATGAGAGAATTATACCAAAACAATTCATTATAAAAAACACACCGATTTCCTCTTGTTCTGCTATATTTAGTGAGTATGTTTTGGCCGTTTGGAAAGAAAAAGGAAAAATCCGCTGTCTTTGAGTCTAAAAGAGGTACAGGAGAACTGGATACCCTCAAGGCAAACAGACTTGCCGACGCGGCTTATGAGATGACGGCAGCAGTTGCAGCCGAAACAGGTGAGCGGAAGGCGGGAAGCGAGGCGACGCGTAAGTGTGCCCGACTTCTGCATGAGGAGCTTGGTAAGTACTGTGATGACACTCTGATCACGTCATTCAGATCGAGTGAGGTCTCATATAACGGAGTCCTTAAGCTTATTGCCGTCTCAGCACCCATAATCCTCATCCTTGATCTTGCAGGGTGCAGTGTCATTGCCCTGGCACTTTTCTGTTTTACCGTTTTCCTTGCTCTCAGGGAGTATCTGCTATGTGACGGAATGAGGAAGCAGTTTTTCCGGGTGTGCGATATGACAAACGTCCATGGAGTCATTGAACCTCAGGGAGAATGCACCGACACGATAGTCTTCACGGCGCATCATGATTCAGCCCCGCTGTATACAATCGGTAAGGATGATAGGAAGAATATGTTCCTGAGCATGCATCTTCCACTTATCCACTTCTGTGTTACGGGACTCATTACCGTAACCGGAGTCATAACTGACATCTTCACCGGAGAACTCTTTTCGGTAAATCTACCCCCGGTCTTTGTCATCGTGCTGCTTGTGCTTCTGCTCCTTTCATCGGGAATCTATATACGGCTCTGGCGTCTTATTTCCGATAAGTACTCGCCGGGTATCGGAGACAACCTTGTCTCATCGTGCGTGCTGGTACAGCTTGCGCGCTATTTCAGCTGGAAGAAAAGGAAGGGTGAGGGCTTTACCGGAACAAGGCTGGTGTTTGCATCCTTTGACGGCGAGGAGTGCGGTCTGAAGGGCTCGTCATGGTGGTACCATAACCATAAGAATCAGCTGGTAAGTCCTGTTGTGATAAACCTGGACAGTCTGTGCTCCGCTTCTGATCTCACGTTCATCACTAAGGATGTCAACGGGCTTGTCCCCCTCTCGTCAGCTCTTGCTTCCGAGCTTTCCCGCATAGCGGACCGGATGGGATATTCCTCGAAGGTGGGAGGGCTTCCGCTCTTTGCGGGAGCAACTGATGCCGCTTCAGCCGCAAGGGAGGATCTGGAGGCAGTCACTGTCACTGCCGTTCCCCTGGACGGTGCTTCCTCCGTCATCCATACCGAAAATGACACACTTGAAAACGTGGAGCGGAAGGTCCTTGAGGAAGTGATATCCATATGCATCAGGTTTGCTGAGGACAGGGGGTGCACCGCACCACCGTCTCCCGAGCACCATCTGACACTGGAAAATACGGAAAAGAGACTTCAGATTACGAGAAGCTGAGTGTGCAGCGTCCCATTGTTATTGACTGAAAACCCCTGGAAAGTTCCTCCCGGTTTGTCTGGGGGATCAGGCCCTTTATCGTGATGCCGGAGGCAAACTCTTCCTCAACCGCCGATGCCTGTACTTCCTTCAGGAGTCTTTTGATGTTTTCATACATGTCGTAGGAGATGAGCATGGTGAAGCCTGCTTTGGCTATCAGGGGTTCTGTTTCGATGATCCCAAGCACTTCCTTGGCGCTGTCCCCGTAAGCCTTCACGAGGCCGCCTGTTCCGAGAAGGGTGCCTCCGAAGTACCTGACGATGCATACAAGGATATTGGTAACACCGCTGCCCTTGAGTACCTCCAGGGCGGGGCGCCCTGCAGTGTTCTTGGGCTCCCTGTCATCACTCATGGAGTAGAGATCACCCTTGGGACCTACCACCGCCGCATGGACCACGTGGGTGGAATCGGGATGCTCATCCCTGATGGACTTCACCAGTGGCTTTATCTCCTCGAGTGACGTGCATGGAAGGGCGATCGATATGAACCGGCTCTTTTTGACCACTATCTCGCACTCTGCCCTTTTAAGTAAAATATCCACCCTGTCTACCACCTGTGACCATACATGTTATCTGAATCGGAAAGGGCTGAAAGCTCATCCGCCCTCCGGTAAAGCCGTGAAAGCTCCTCTTCATCAAGTGTAACCGAGCGTGTGAAAATATCAAGCTGTGATTCCGTCCTCGCTCCTGCAAAAACCTTTTCATACCCCCATGAGGAGGCAAAGGCAAGTGCCACTTCGCAGGTCGTGCACTCATGATCAGCACTTATCTTCCTTATTTCCTCAAGCAGTGCATGGTATTCCCTTTCATGGTCAAAGACCCATAGCAGTCTCCTGTCATCGGTGAGGGAGTCCCGGGTTTCATAATTTCCTGAAAGAAGGCCGAAGCCCAGAGGTCCGTAGCAATACATTGAGATGTTGTTCTGCCTGGAAATGGCGGCAGTCTCCCTGTGGTCCTTTGTCCAGAGCAGCGAAAAGGGGCGCTCCGTCACGTTTATCTCGAAGTCCGATGAGACCTCGGCAAGCAGAGAGGATGGGAAGTTGCTGACTCCTGTCTTCAGGCATTTCCCTTCCTTTTTCAGTCCTTCCAGTTCCTTCAGCACCGAAAAGAGGAGTTTGCCGTCATGGGTCGGCCAGTGGATCAGAAGGGTGTCCAGATATTCACTTCCGAGTCTTTTAAGACAGGTTTCGGCCTTACGCCTGAAGGAAGGAACGCACATCACCTTTTCAGTGATGTCATACTCTTCCCGCTGTATATGCCTCTCCTTAAGCACGGAGGCAAGTATGGCATCAGCCTCGGGATAGGTGTATGCGCTGTCAAAGGACCTTACTCCGATCTTCACGGCTTTCCTTACGACGCTTCTGAATTCCGCTGGGTCCCTGTCGGGATAAAAGGACATGGGACCGCCGGCCTGCACCAGGCCCAGTCCGATGTTACTCCTCATCAAGCCAGACAATCTTTTTGTCCACCATCGTCCGGTCATCAAAGAGGAAGTAGGCTTCGAACTTCCTGCCTTCCAGCATGCCCGGGAGCCATAACCTGTCATCCTCCCACATGTTCTCATATGGGATCTTGTCCCGGTCTATCCAGAAGGGGCGTGCCTCATCGCACTCCTTAAGCTCTCCGGTCGCACCGTAGGAGTAAAACACGTACCCGATCTCACGGATGTTCTTATGTTTGAACTGGAAGTATATCGTACCCCTGTATTCCGGATCCGTGATGTCAAGTCCGGTCTCTTCCTTTGTTTCCCTGACGCATGCTTCCGCTGCCGTTTCCTCAAGCTCGATATGACCGCCGGGGGCATTGAAGTATCCGTTACCGAGGCCTCTCTTCTTTTCAATGAAGAGAAGTTTGCCGTCATTCTCGGTGAACGTTATGACGCACCTGTCGGTGGGCTCCCAGATATCCCAGTTTATCTCATCGATGCTCTGAGCCTTCATGAAATCCTCCTGAGCGGCTTCCGGGTTCTCCCGCTTTCTCTTCTCCTCCTCCCGCTTCTCCCGCTCGGCCTTCTCCTCGGGGTGAAGCTCCTCGTGACACTCCTGACAGAGACAGTCATCGTGTCCAAGGATGTACTCCATTGAAAGCTTTTTGCCGCACTTTCTGCAGTGGAGGGTGAACGGCCATACCCTGGCCCTGAGCAGGTATCCGGCCGCAATGACAAGCGCAAGCGGGATGAGGATGAACCAGTATGAGAGGCCGGTCATGTCTATGATCACGACACCGATGTAAAAGAAAAGTGAGAGGAAGCATATGTATATCATGGACCTCAGCTTTGTCTGGGTATCCTTTATCTTTCTCTGATAGAAGTTTATGAGAAGGATCAGGAACAGGAACCATATGTAGACGTCGTTGAATTTAGCTATCATGTGGTAAAGATATCCATGTTTTCGAGTCTTTGCAACTCATGACATTCAGGTTGCAGTGCTCCTGAAAATGGGGTAGTCTTAACGCGTGAAAGGAAAGAAAAAGATGAACAATATTGCTTCTTATATCGATCATACGATGCTCGCTCCCCAGGCAACTGTCTCCCAGATCAGAAAGCTCTGTGAGGAAGCCGTGAAATACCATTTCGCCTCTGTCTGCGTAAACTCATGCCATGTGGCACTGTGCGCGGAGCTGCTTAAGGGAACCGGCGTGAATGTCTGCACCGTCGTAGGTTTCCCCTTAGGTGCCATGAGCACAAAGGCAAAGGCCTTTGAGGCAGAGTGTGCTGTTGCCGACGGCGCCGTTGAGATCGACATGGTTATCAATGTGGGTGCGCTTAAGGATGAGAACTGGACCTTTGTCGAGGATGACATCAGGGCCGTCAAAAAGGCATGCGGGGGAAAGCTTCTCAAGGTCATTCTCGAGACCTGCCTCCTCACCGATGATGAGATCGTCAGGGCATGTCAGCTTTCAGAAGCCGCAGGTGCCGACTATGTGAAGACTTCAACAGGCTTCTCCAAGGGCGGAGCAACGGCTGAGGCAGTTTCCCTCATGAGAAAGACAGTCGGTGACCGTCTCGGAGTAAAGGCTTCCGGCGGTATCCGTGACAGGGAAAGTGCCCTGAAAATGATTGAGGCCGGAGCATCCCGCTTAGGCTGCTCTGCAGGCGTTAAGATCATGGAAGGAGAGGTGTCAGATGCCGCATATTGAGGCTTCCTCCTCCAGTGAGGATTTCCTCAAGTCCCTGGGCTTTCCGACCATCGATGTCCATGAGACCTTTTCCCATTTTGATTTCACCAAGCCCGGACGCCGTGTCCTGCTGATAGGACCCATGGGCAGCGGAAAGACTGAGTTCGCCGCCCGCGTCTGGCGTGATGCCGCCATCGCCCAGAAGAAGGGGGAGACGGTAAGGGCCCTTACCAGTACCGGGGATGTGGACAGGAGAAAGGTCTTCTTCATCCGCAGTGAAATAGACGGTGCCAGATTCACCGACTACCCGGATGATGCGCTCTGCTACCGCTCCGGGTACATCAGGTGCGGCGAGAACATCGCCAGGATCAGGGATTCCTTCGGTCTGGAACAGGTCATTAGGGATAACCCCACAGTCGGGACATACATCATCGACGAGGCTTCGTTCTTTGACGAACGTCTTGCCTACGTCGTAAGAAACTGCGCCCTTGAAAAGGGGTGCATGTTCATATTCCCCACGCTGGTGCTCAATTTCAGAAGGGACCTCTTCAACAACACGGCCCGTCTCATGCTGGACATAGCGACGGATGTGATACCCCTTACGGCATACTGTGAGCATCCGGAGTGCATGGATTCGGCGTTCTATACCTACAGATACTACTCCGTGAACGGTAAGGAGTGCCCATCCCTTTTCTTCGATCCCCTCATCGTAGTCGGAGGTGACAGGACCAAGGACAGCTCCCTTGAGCCCAATTACGCATCCAGGTGTGACCGTCATCACTATCTTCCGGGTAAGGAGTATACGTTCTTTACCTTAAAGCCGCTCGGAGAAGCGGCTAACAGGGGAGAGACCGAGCCTCTTATCAGGGAAATAGAAGCCCTGCACTCGGCAAAGGAAAAGTCCCTGCTTTATGAGAATCTGCTGAAAAGCTACGGGGACAGCCCCGATGCCGGAAAGTACATGGATTCCCTGCTTCCCGATTACACTGCCGAAAAGGCACTCTGTTATCTCTTTTCAGAGCAGAACCTGATCAGTGAGCAGCTGCTTCAGCGGATGGTATTTGATCTGGAGCTTGATACGGCCTATCTCACGAAAACACTTTCAGACAACAGAAGGCCTGTCAGTTTTGATCAGCCATATCTGCTGTAGAACGGAATAGTGCAAAAAAGGGGTGCTAATTTTTTTCCGCACCCCTCTTTTTCTGCTTTAAAATTTATTCAGGATTTAAAGTGTCCATTCAGGAATACGGACACATCCATATTCAGCTGGCAGAGCCGAAATCATTCATTCTGAAGTCCATGTTCATCATGGATTCATGGATAATGCACCTCGGTACATGAGTGAACCGGGAAAAAGGGAGGAATTTTCTAATGGGTTTTCTTGTCGGAGACGGAGTAACTGATAACAGCAGGGCTCTTCAGGAGCTGCTTGATAAGGGTGGCGAGATTGTGATTCCCGCCGGTGATTACCTCACCGGACCTATCGAGGTCAGATCCTCCACAAAACTCGTTCTGGAAAAGGGCGCAACCTTAAGGTTCATTCCCGATCCTGCCCTTTACGAACCCGTATACACCCGCTGGGAAGGTGTCAAATGCCATGCAATGCATCCCTGTTTCTTCATCAATGAGGCCCATGACGTGGTGATAACCGGTGAAGGTACCATCGACGGCAGCGGCAAGCCCTGGTGGGAGGAAGTGTGGGCAAAGAAGGCAAGGGGGCAGAACAGGCCTGAATCAGAGCTCGAGAAGAAGTTCGCGGCCCTTAATCCCGGATATGAGACTCAGCCGGGCGGTGGCGGCGGAAGGCCGTGCCAGTTCCTGAGACCTGCACTTTTCCAGGTCAAGGACAGTGAGAACATCCTTGTCGAGAACATCACCGTTCAGAACAGTCCGTTCTGGACAGTCCATCCCCTTTTCAGCAGGAACATCACCCTTAAGGGACTTACCATAAAGAATCCGTATGATTCACCCAATACCGACGGCATCGACGTTGAGTCCTGCTCGGATGTGAAGATCATCGACTGCAGTGTTTTTGTGGGCGATGACGGAATCGCACTCAAGAGCGGTTCGGGACCTGAGGGTATCAGGGACAACGTTCCCACCACCGACGTCATCATCAAAGGCTGTCGCGTGGTTAAGGCCCATGGCGGTGCTGTTATCGGTTCTGAGACCGCTGCCGGAATCAGCAACGTGGTCGTTGAAGACTGCGTCTTTGACGACACGGACAGGGGAATCAGGATCAAGTCCAGACGCGGACGCGGCGGTGCGCTCCATGATCTGGTGTTCAGGAACCTGACAATGAAGAACAATCTCTGCCCGCTCGTGGTCAATATGTTCTATAAGTGCGGATGCAGCGATGAATCCTGCTTCTCCCTTGAAAAGCAGGAGGTCACATCGGAGACACCGAGCCTTTACAACGTGGTCGTTGAAGGGTGTAAGGCAGAGGGCAGCAGGGCTTCCGCAGGCATGATCGTTGGTCTTCCCGAACTTCCTGTCAGAAACCTCACGGTCCGTGACTGTGAGCTCGGAGTTGATCCCGAGAGTGATGCCGATGTCACCACATCGGGTATGTACAGAGGTCTTCCGGCACCTGAAAGCCGTGGTCTGAGACTGAGATACATCGAGTCTCTGACCCTTGAAAACGTTAAAGTCAGCGGGACGGATAAGGAAATACTGATCGAAGACAGTGTCAGTTTCGCTTAAGCTTTAAGATAAATCCTGAGAGCAGTCTAGTCATATTTCTCCTTATGGGCTGCTCTCTTTTTTTTATCCTGCATATTTATTATATTATCTGTAAAATTTTCATGAATGAGAGGTTGATTGAAATATGATTCAGGCAGTACTGCTGTTCTGTATAGGTCTCGTGATGCTCATCAAGGGCGGAGACTGGTTTGTCGACGGTGCGGTCGGTGTTGCGCACAGATATAAGTTACCTGAGATTCTGATCGGTGCGACCATCGTCTCCATCGGTACCACCATTCCTGAAGTTATGGTGTCATCAATTGCCGCAGCTGCAGGCCAGAGCCAGACGGCTTACGGTAATGCGATCGGCTCATGTATATGCAATACCGCGCTCATAGCTGCAGTAACCATTGCGGCAAAGAGTGTTCAGGATATTGATGCAAAGGCCTTCAGAACACCCATAATCTTCTTCTTCCTGGCGGCTGTCTTCTATTCCGCAGTGGCATATACAAGCGGAGTGTTCTCAAGACTCATCGGTATCCTTCTTCTTGCCTTTTTCGTTGTCTACATGGTAATTACCGTGCGTCAGGCCATTAACAACAGGGTTGTGACTGACAGTGAGGATGCTGGGGAAGAGGAGGAGAAACCACTCTGGAAGAACCTGGTCCTGCTCATCGGAGGAGCTGCCATCATCGCAGTCGGTGCAAACCTTCTCGTTGACAACGGACAGATCATCGCCATGGGCCTCGGAGTTCCTGAGTCAGTAATTGCGCTTACTTTCATCGCGCTCGGAACATCCCTTCCCGAGCTTGTCACCGCCATCACATCCCTTCTTAAGGGACATTCTTCCCTGTCTCTGGGCAACATCATCGGTGCGAACCTTTTCAATCTTGTATTCGTCAGCGGCATGGCCATCACCATCAACCCGTTCAGCATTCCTTCCGAAAAGCTCATTGCGGGCCAGAATGCTTCTCTTGTGGTCGATATCCCTGTGATGTTCGCCACCATGATCCTGATGACGCTTCCCGCACTGCTTACAAAGAAGCTGAGAAGATGGCAGGGAATCATCCTGCTCCTGATCTACTTCAGCTACATTGCCTTCCAGTTCTTCTTCTGATAAGGGAAGTAAGACGCCTGAAACTGAGTCCTGAAAGCGGACTCAGTTTTTTTATGCCCTCATGCGGGCAACAAAAAACGGACGGGGTTTTCCCGTCCGTCATGAGCACTTCTGTTTCCCTTATTTGATGAGGTGGATTGCAAAGCCGCTGACTTCCTCGTTGAGGTAACAGACCTTGATCTTGCCCTTTGCATCGAGAACGACTGAGTCCTCTGCAACCGTGAAGCCGTTCTGGCTGAGGTAGTAGACAGCTCTTTCGATGTCGTTGCACTTGTAAGCCAGGTGACCCTTTGCACCGCGACCCTGCTTGGGGAGGATCTCGATGGAGCGGTTCATGAAGACTGAGGAGTTGCCTCTGTTAGTAGCCATGCCGAAGACTGAGAATGCGCTGATTGCCTTCTCGCTGCACTCTGCACATGCGTTGTTGATACCGATGTGAGCGAACTCGAAGCCCTGGAGAGCGCATGTTGCTTCCTTACAGAGTCTTGTGATCTCAGCCCAGTTGTCGCTGTCGATGAGGTCAGCCTTGACCATCCAGCTGCCGCCGATAGCCAGGACGTTGGATGCCTTTGCATACTCAGCCAGGTTTGCAGTGCTGATTCCGCCTGTGGTCATGAACTTGACCTGGGGGAAGGGACCTGCGAGGTTCTTGAGCATGTTGACGCCGCCGCTTGCTTCAGCAGGGAAGAACTTGAGAACGTTGAGGCCGTAGCTGAGACCCTTCTCGATATCGGAAGGTGTGCAGACACCGGGAACAACGGGAATGTTTCTCTCGAGACACCATTCGACGGTTGCAGGATTGAGACCGGGAGATACGATGAACTTTGCACCGGCGTTGACAGCCTTCTCTGCAAGTTCGGGGTTGATGACTGTACCGGCACCGATCATCATCTCGGGGAATGCCTCACTCATCTTCCTGATCGCCTCTTCGGCAGCAGCTGTTCTGAAAGTGACTTCAGCACAGGGGATACCGCCTTCGATCATTGCCTTTGCGAGGGGGACGGCCTTATCTGCATCGTCGATCTTCACGACAGGTACAAGGCCGATGTTATGAAAGAATTTGAATAATTCATCTTTGTTCATGGTATAAACTCCTTTTTATCAGTATATGGGCATTATAACACAGCATTTTATAAAATGGAACAATGTTTCAAAAAATTATTGACTGTTATTATCTTATCCCTTACAATAGAGTTATCAAACAAAAATCGGAGGATTTTATGGCAAATAAATACGTAACATTCGGTGAAGTCATGCTTCGTCTCAAGAGCCCTGAAAGAACAAGGCTTTTCCAGACACCCAGCCTTGAGGCTACATTCGGCGGCGGAGAAGCAAACGTTTCAGTTTCTCTTTCTATCTTCGGCGAGAAGGCAAAGTTCGTCTCTGCAGTTCCTGAGAACGCAGTTGGTGAGGCTTGTGTCCGCGAGCTCATGAAGTATGGCGTTGACACTTCAGATATCAAGCAGGTAAAGGGTTCAAGACTCGGTATCTACTACCTCGAGACTGGTGCAAACCAGAGACCTTCACTCGTCGTTTACGACAGAGCTGACAGTGCTATTGCAAACGCTAAGCCGGAAGATTTCGACTTTGCCGCTATCCTCGATGGTGCCACATGGTTCCACACAACAGGTATCACACCGGCTATCAGCCAGGGTGCTGCTGACTGCGCTCTCGCAGCAATGAAGGCTGCCAAGGCTGCAGGTGCAACAGTTTCAATCGACCTCAACTACAGAAAGAAGCTCTGGAACTACGGCAAGAAGGCTCCTGAAGTCATGAGAGAGCTGGTCAAGTATGCTGATGTCATCATCGCCAACGAGGAAGACATCCAGAAGTGTCTCGGAATCGAGGCTGACAGCGATGTAACCTCCGGTGAGCTCGATACCAAGGTTTACGAGAAGCTCGCTGCTGAAGTTAAGGCTCAGTTCCCCAACGTCTCAGTCGTTGCAATCACACTCCGCGAGAGTAAGTCCGCAGACAGAAACGGCTGGTCCGCAGCTCTTTCCGGCAAGACAGGTTTCTACCTCTCAAGACACTACGAGATCACCGATATCATCGACCGCGTAGGTGGCGGTGACTCCTTCGCTGCAGGTATCATCTACGGTCTCTCACACTATGAAGATGAGCAGTATGCAATCAACTTCGCAGTTGCTTCTTCATGTCTCAAGCACTCCATCGACGGTGACTTCAACCTTTCCAGACTTTCTGAAGTTGAAGCTCTCTGCAAGGGTGACGGAAGCGGAAGAGTCCAGAGATAATCACTCGGACGGAAGATTTTCAGGACGGTACAGCACTCTGTACCGTCTTTCAGTTTAAGGAGGTAACATGCCTGTACTTTTTCTACTCGGTGACTCCACCTGTGCCCATAAGACGGACAGTGCCAGACCTGAGACAGGGTGGGGTGAGTGCTTTGAGCCTTATCTGGCTCCCGGATTTGAAATCGTCAATCTGGCCGTGAACGGCCGTTCCACCGAAATGGCCATCCATGAAGGCATATTCATGAAGTGCTTCACGCAAAGCAGGAAGGGTGATTGGGTCATAATCCAGTACGGTCATAATGAGTCCAAGCCGGAAGTATACAGAAGGACCACTCCCTACGGAACATATCAGCTGAATCTGAGGATCATGGCATCAAACCTCATGAAGAAGGGCGTGAATGTGGTCTTTGCTTCCTCAATTGCCAGAAGGAAGTTCGAATGCGGTGTCTGTGTCGACACCCATGGAGATTACCCTGCCGCCATGAAGGCCCTGGCTGATGAACTGGGGATTCCCTTCATTGAGATGAGTGAGAGGACCAGAAGTCTTCTGAACAGTGAAGGGGAGGAAAAGAGCCTCAGGTTCTTCATGAATTTCGGCCCGGGTCTCTATCCCAACTATCCTGAGGGCAGGGAGGACAACACCCATCTCCGTCCTGAGGGAGCCGCTATGGTTGCTTCCTTGATAGCCGAGGGATGCAGGGAAAAAAAGCTTCCCTTCGTAAAGTAAAATAAAGACCCTTCCGCCAGGAAGGGCCTTTTCGTCTTGACCGGAAATCAGTGGAGATCGATCGCAAGTCCGGTGTAGGAAGCTGTGCGGAAGACGAATCTCTTTGTGGAATCACTTTCCTTATCTGTCATGAGGAGTGAGTAATCGGTATCGATTTCCTTTGTCTCGTAATCAACGACGATGTCGATGACCTGATCGGCTGCAGGATAGAGCTTTCTTGCCTCAGCAAGGATATCCTTGTAACCGACGGTGTTTGTCTTCACCTTGCCGTTCACGATCTGATAAGTCTCGGAAACTGTCAGGGGTCCGAGAATGTCGTAGGATCTGGGGGATCCGTCGAGAGTGACCTTCTCGCTGCTGAGCAGTGCAGAGTCATCTGCGGTCGTGATGGAGAGGAGTGCGTCGAATCTGAGGACTTCAGGTTTTACGCTCCAGTCTGCATAAGGACCGGTTTCATCAGCATTGACCCAGCCTTCGAAATCATAACCATTGAGGATTTCAGTCGGTGCGGGGTCGCCGGGATTTGCGAAATCTGATACATACTGCTCAAGCCATAGTTCGTTGTTCACGTAGTAGAGAACGATGGGCTTATATACTGCATTGAGCTTGATGGACTTTGTGAGCGGCTTGTCCCAGTCTTCGAAGAGCTCGTTGGTACCGTCGATTGCCCAACCGATGAGGGTGTTGTCCCTGAAGGAATATCCCTCTGAGAAATCACCGTCGAGAACGTCTTTCTTGAATCCCTTTTCGGCAAGAGCCTCATAGGTCGGGGCTGCGGGAGCCTTCGGTGATGAGGCCAGGGTGTACTCGCTGATTGCGAGATATGGCTTCTGATTTACGTAAAGATCAATGAAGTTGATGTTCTTTACATCAGCCTGAACGTAGACTTCACCAAGCGGCTGCATGGTCCAGTCGGTAATCTTTACTCCGTCAAGAGTCCAGCCCATGAACTCCTGTCTTGAATTGAGAAGACCTGACGGTGTTCCGGGATCCCTGAACTGACCTTCAGCCTGAACGGCATATTCGGTGTCACCAACCATGTAGTGGGTGATATAAACAGGCTTTGTGGCGCAGCTTACGAAGAGCAGGCATAAAGCAAACAGCAGAATTAACGATTTTTTCATAAATTGCCCTCTTTTATTGATTAATATTAACTTTAAAACGTGCGTTTGTATCTGTCAAGCAAGAGAAGAGCCGGTATTCTTAAATGTCCGTACTGTAACCCAATACCTGGGAAAGGCCGTTAGCCGAATCCATTATCTCGCGGGTGGCCTTCTCAAAGTCATCCTTGTTGAAGCGGAAGAGGGGCCAGGATACGGAAATGGAGGCGATCACACTGCCGGTGTAATCACGGATGGGAGCAGCGATGCACATTATATTGTCCTCGTGCTCCTGATCATCGATGGCCCAGCCGCGCTTTCTTGTCAGCTCAAGCTGGTCCATCAGTGCTTCCCGGGTCTTTATCGTCCTGACCGTGAACGGTTTCAGGACGGTGGCCTTGAGGTAAGCATCAAGCTCCTTCTGGCTTTTTTCCGCCAGGAATATCTTGCCGATTGCAGTACAGTAAAGAGGAATGACCTTTCCCACACGGGAATACATGCGCAGAGTGTAGGAGGACTCTTCTTTCAGGACATAGACAGCGCTGTTGTCTTCAAGAATTCCCATGTGTACGGTCTCTCCCAGATCCTTGCAGAGCTTCTTGGCAAAGGGCCTTGCCTTTGAAATGAGATCATTCTGGGACAGGGCCCTGGATCCCACGGAAAAGAGCCGGAGCGTGAGTGAATATCTGTCCGCATCATCGCGGAACACATAGCCTAACTGCTGTAATGTGGCAAGGAACCGGAGCAGAGTGGCCTTGGGTAGATCCGTTTCCTTGGCCAGAGACTCTAGGTTAAGTTCTCCCTTTTTGGAAAGCACTTCAAGTATCCTGATGGTGCGGCTGACACCGCTCATCATGTTTTTGTCATCCAGTTCCCTGCTGTTCATTTTTTAACCCTCGAAATAGTGCTGTGCGTTGTTGAAGCAGATGTTCTCAACAACCTTTCCGAGCATCTCCATGTCGTTGGGTACTTCGCCTTCCTCTGCCCATGTACCGAGGATGTTACAGAGTATTCTTCTGAAATACTCGTGTCTGGAGTAGGAGAGGAATGAGCGGGAGTCTGTGAGCATGCCGATGAAGCGGGGGAGCATTCCGAGGTTGCCGAGAACCTTCATCTGCTCTTCCATACCATCCTTGTGATCGCAGAACCACCATGCGGAGCCGAGCTGGATCTTGCCGGGGATTCCGCTGCCCTGATAGCAGCCCATGAGGGTGCCGAGGGAGTAGTAATCCTTGGGGTTGAGGCTGTAGAAGATCGTCTTGGGAACTTCGTCGGTCTCAGAAAGGACTGAGAGGAATGCGGATACGGACTCTGCAAGTTCTTTGTCGTGGGATGCATCGAAACCTGTATCGGGTCCGAGCAGCCTGAACATGGTCTTGTTGTTGTCCCTGATGGAAGCGAAGTGGAGCTGCATTGCAACGTTCTTCTTATTGTAAGCCTTTGCAAGGGCAAGGAGCACGTAGGTCATGTATGCGTCGACTTCGCGTTCGGTAAGCTCCGCACCTGCCATCTTCTTTGCGTAGATCGCATTGACCTCGTCGGCGCTGACGAATGTGTGTGGGCACTGAACGAGGGCATGGTCACTTGCCTTACAGCCCATCTCGCAGAAGAAGTCAAGTCTCTTAAGGAGGGCTTCGACGACTGCATCGGCACTGTCAAGCTTCATGCCGCTGACTTCAGCAAGCTTTGCGATGTAATCAGCGAAATCGTTCTTCTCGATGTGGAGTGCCTTGTCGGGGCGGTATGAGGGAATGACCTTTGCGGGGCATGCGGTTTCATCCCTGATGATCTTATGCTGTGCCAGGTCATCTGCGGGATCATCGGTGGTACCTACCGCATAGACATTGAACTTCTTCATGATGCCGAATACGGAAAGATCGGGATCGGTGGCGAACTTCTCGTTTGCCTCGTCATAGATCTTTTTTGCATTCTTCTTGCAGAGTACGTCGTAGATACCGAAATATCTCTGAAGCTCGAGGTGAGTCCAGTGATAGAGCGGGTTACCGAGGAGGTTTTCCATTGTGTCTGCCCAGGCAACGAACTTCTCATAGGGATCTGCATCCTTTCCGGTGATGATGGATTCGGGAACACCGTTGGTCCTCATCTGTCTCCACTTGTAGTGGTCACCGCCGAGCCATGCATCGGTGATTGTGGTGAAGCGCTTGTTCTCTGCAATCTGAGAAGGGATCAGGTGGCAGTGATAGTCGAAGATGGGCATCTTCGCAGCGTGATCGTGGAACAGCTCCTGAGCTGTCTTTGTCTGTAACAGGAAATTCTCATCCATGAACTTTTTCATAGTATTACACCATCCTTGAATACTGAGATCTCGGAGTAGCCGTTGATCTCGTTCTTTGTATGCTCCTCACCGGAAGCGACCTTGACCAGGAACTGGATAAAGGCGCTGGTGAGCTCCTGAGGATCCTCCGTGAGGGCGCGTCCCGCATTGAAATCAATCCAGTTGGCCTTTCTCTTTGCAAGATCACTGTTGGTTGCGACCTTGACGGTGGGAACCGGAGAACCGAGGGGAGTACCCCTTCCCGTGGTGAAGAGGATCATGTGTGCGCCCGCAGCGGACTGTGCCGTTGTGGAAACGATGTCGTTACCGGGACCAGAGAGCAGGTTGAGACCTGTCTTCGTGACTCTGTCTGCATATTTCACGACAGCATTCACGGGTGCCCTTCCTCCCTTCTGGACACAGCCGAGGCTCTTGTCCTCAAGGGTGGAGATACCGCCTGCCTTGTTTCCGGGTGAGGGGTTTTCATAGACGACCTGACCATGGCTGGTGAAGTAGTCCTTGAAGTTGTTGATGAGTGCAACCACTTCCTCATAGACTTTCCTGGAGACTGCCCTGTTCATGAGCATCTGCTCGGCACCGAACATCTCGGGAACTTCGGTGAGGATTGCGGTTCCGCCCATTGCCGTGAGCTCGTCACAGAATCTTCCGACCAGCGGGTTTGCCGTGATACCGGAGAATCCGTCGGAGCCGCCGCACTTAAAGCCGACCTTGAGGCGGGACATAGGTACGGGCACTCTCTTATCAGCCTTCATGGCCTCTGCGATTTCGGTAAGCAGTGCCTTTGCAGCCGTAAGCTCATCCTCCGCATCCTGACAGACGAGGAACTTTACCCTTTCCTCATCGATGGGCCCGAGGAGTTCCCTGAACGATGCGGGAGTGTTGTTCTCACAGCCGAGGGAGATTACGAGCACGCCGCCTGCATTGGGGTGCTTGACGAGATCGGCCAGGATCTTTCTTGTGTTGTCGTGGTCATCGCCCATCTGGGAACAGCCATAGGGATGGGTCCAGACATGCACGCCGTCGGCAACTGAGAGATTCTCATTTGCCCAGGCCTCAAGCTTCTGTCCGATTCTGTTGACACATCCGACAGTGGGAACGATCCAGAGGGCATTCCTGATGCCGATGTCCCCGTTCTTCCTCTCATATGCCATAATGGTCGGGACTTTGCCTTCCCACTTTCTGGCTCTTTCGGCAGCCTCTTCGATGAACTTCTTTGCGTTTTCCTCATCGTAAGAGTAGGAAGCCGTCTCTGAAAGGAGGGTGTGGATGTTGAAGGCATGAACGTGGCTTCCTGCCTTGATGTCTTCCTTTGCGGCACCGATCGGGTAACCGTACTTGATTACCTTCTCCTCTTTGGCAATATCCCTGAGGGCCATCTTGTGGCCCGCAGGTACGTCCGTAAGGAGTGTGTATGTGGTTCCAGCCACAGTCACGACGTCACCCTTGAAGAGGGGATTGATCGCAACGGCGACATTGTCCAGTTCGTTGATTCTGAGCACTGATTCCATCAAAGGCTCCTGATTGCGGCTACCATGCCGTCATTGAAGATCTTTGTAAGGTTCTCGGCAACTGCATCCTCGAGTCCCTCGACCTTTGTGAGGTCCTGACCCCACCAGGATTCCTGAGAGAGGACAGCCTTTGCGATGGCCTTGCCCTTGCAGCCGTTGCACTTGTACTCAGCGCCGTAGAGCTCTGCGAACTTTGCAAGATATTCGGGGTTATCGTTGATGAGGTATGTCTCACCGTTTCTTGTACCCTTGAGTGCTGCACCCTCGAACTCGGTTCCGTTGTAGAAGCTGATGAGTGCGGAGAGGGAGAAGACAAGGTACTTGGGAAGCTTGCCGAACTTGCTGACGTAACCGAGGAGTGAGGGAAGATCCCTTGTCTTGAACTTGGATACGCTGTTGAGGGAGATGGACATCAGCAGGTGGATGATGTACGGATTGGCGAATCTCTCGAGAACGTCTGCGGCATACTGCTCGAGCTGAGCCTTGTCACCGTCCATTGAAGGAATGATTTCCTCGAAGAGGCCGTTCTTCATGAACGGATAGATGAGATCGCTCTTGATACACTCCTCAACGGTGTTGAGACCTGCCTGGTATGCTGCCAGTGTCATGAGGGTGTGAGTTCCGTTGAGAATCCTGACCTTTCTTGTTCTGTAGAAGGACATGTCGTCGGTCCAGATGACGTTCACTCCGGCCTTTGCGGTGGGAAGCTCGTCGTCATGGAACTTTCCGTGACACTCGATGACCCAGAGAAGGAAGATCTCGGCTGCATCGATGATGTTGTCCTGATAGCCGAGGCGGTTCCATAGTTCCTCTGCCTCTGCCCTGGGATAACCCGGAACGATTCTGTCAACAAGGCTGTTGCAGAAGTCACATGCTTCGTTGAGCCATGTCACGAAGCCTTCCTCAAGGCCCCATTCCTCAGCGTATCTGAGAACGATCTTCTTGAGGTTGTCGCCGTTCTTTTCAATGAGTTCGCAGGGAATTGCGATGATACCCTTGCTCCTGTCGCCGCCGAATGTCTTATATCTTCTGTAAAGGAAGGCGGTGACCTTTCCGGGGAAGCTTACCTGAGGTCTGTCCTCAAGCCTGTCACCCTCGTGGTATGCGATACCGGCCTCTGTGGTGTTGGAGATGAAGAACCTGAGGTCGGGGTTGTCTGCCTGTGCGATGAATGCATCGTATTCCGCATAGGGATTGATACAGCCTGCAACGGAAGTGATCTGTCTGAACTCTTCCACGGGCTTGCCGTTCTGAACGCCTCTGAGGACTGTCGTATAAAGTCCGTTCTGAGCGTTGATCATGTCGCCGAGACCTCTGTCGAGGGGCTGTACGAGCATTACGTTGCCGTTGAAGTCACCCTTCTCGTTGAGCTGGTCGATAATCCAGTCAACAAATGCGCGAAGGAAGTTGCCTTCACCGAACTGAAGGACCTTAATAGGTCTTTCCACTGTCTTTACCACGTCTTTGATATTATTCATCGTTTCCTCCTACGAAACTCTTGTGATCCATAAAACCATAGGATGCCTATCCCCCAAACCTCCGAAAAGGGAGTTCCTCTGATTGGCACCAAAATGAAACATGATTCCACTTTACAATCGATGATGTCTGCTGTCAAGAAAAACCACCATCATGGTGCATGTCTTAATTGTACAATTAAGTGGCTTGTAAAAAAACGATATTTTTTATTGTGGAACGGTGAAATCGGCGATATTCTGAGGATATGGATAAAAGGATTGGTTTGATTCTGGCTACAATCCACGAGGGTGCATCCATCAGACTTATGAGGAGTGCGCTCAATTCAGTGGATATCATGAGTGACTCGGTCGTGATTCTTCCCGGCGGAAGGCTGAATTTCAGGGGGCAGGATGAATACCTCAGAAACAGCATTTATCAGCTGGCCTCCCGTGAAAATTTCGACGGCATCATCTCCTGGTCAAGTTCGCTTACGGGCGAGATGAACACGGAGGAAGTATGTTCCCTGATGAGGAGCATCAACGTTCCGTTCGTATCAATAGGACTGCCTGTAGAGGGCTCCCCTTCGGTTACCTTCAATGCCTATGAAGGCATGTACAAGGAAGTCGAGCACTTCATAATCAAGCACGGAATAAGACGCATAGCCTTTCTGAGGGGGCCCAGCAGCCATGCCAGTGCCGAATCCCGCTTCTCGGCCTATGAGGACTGCCTGAAGCAGTACGGAATACCATATTCGGATGACCTGGTCTCGACGCCCAGGCCCTGGAATCAGGGACGGGATGCCCTGAGGGAAATCATATGTGACCGCGGTCTCGTGCCGGGAATAGACTTTGACGCCCTGATCTGTGCCTCGGACCTCATGCTGAGCGGGGCCCTGAACTATCTCGGGGAAATCAACGTGGAGGTTCCTCAGACACTTAAGGTCGCCGGATTCAATGACAGCGACAACAACAAGATCATGAAGGTGGCTCCCACCACCGTAAGGATGCCCGTGGTATCGATGATCCATGTGGCCGCGGAACTCGTCCAGCAGCTGCTCAATGACCCAAACACGACGGTTGAGGACGTGATCCTGCCCGCTGAGCTGGTTATCAGGCAATCATGCGGCTGCCGCCACAGCTTCGGCTCCGATGAGCCTGTTGGCAAGGAGCTGTCGAACAGGGAAAACTTCATATCCTGGATCATCAGTCTCACTCAGGGACAGATCAGCTACCAGGAGGTCAGGGCCTTCATAGATTATGCCTTCGAAGTCGAGAAGTCGATGAAGGACGGCGATCTCTCCCGGTTCAGGGACAGGTTCATCTTCTTTGTCCGCCGCTTCCTCCAGAACGGAGGTGAGCTCTATGACCTTCTGGATGTGTACAAGTGCTTCCTTTCCACATTCGGGTTCCCTGAAAAGTTCCTCAGGTTCTGTGATTCCGAGCTCATACCTTCCATGATCTACACCTATTCCAGAGTCTCGGCCGAGGAGAAGTATCTGCAGATGCAGAAGAATTTCAGGGTCAATGCCCTGAAGAACAGGCTGCTTTCGATCAGGTCGACCGATGACCTGGGAAATGTCCTCAGGGAAACCCTGCCTCAGCTGGGAATAAAACAGGCATACCTGGTCCTTTCCTCGGGAGAGGAGGGAATGAACCGTCTCGAGACGGGCTTCACAAGGAAAGGCGAGATAACCGTTGCGGAGAACTTCAGTTCCTCACTCCTGCTTCCGGAACATCTGAAAAAGGAAACGGTCAGAGGCGCTTACATCGTCCTGCCGCTTACGTGCGACAGCGAGTATCTGGGATACTGTCTCTGTGAGATAACCGAACAGAGGGATGAACAGCTGCTGGAGGATCTGAGAGCGACCCTGTCCTCAACACTCAAGGGAATAAGTCTTCTCGATGCCGCGAACAGGGCAAAAGATGTCGCAGAGAAGGCGGAAAGAGCCTCTTCAGACTTCTTTGACAATATTTCAGAAGGTCTTAAGGAACCCCTTTCGGAGATGAAGAAGACCATAATGGAAGCGGAAATTCCCCAGAAGAAGGAGCTTCTGAATCACCTTCTGAAGGCTGAACACCTTCTGGATCTCGTATACACCGAGAAAGGACAGATGGAGCTTCACAGGAAGCTCCTGGCTCCCACTCCCTTCTTCAGGGAGCTGACCGGCAGGTTTGACTGCGAGGCATCCATACCCGATGAGCTTCCTGCCATTTATGGGGACGTGGAAAGAATAACGCAGGCCTCCGAGATAATCTTCCATCTTGCCGGAAGTGGAGGCGGAAAGATCCAGTGCGACGTGAGCGTGAAGCCAGCAGGGCTGACTGTACTGGTCAGGTCGGACTCGTGGAATCCTTACCAGGACAGGGGAGATACCTCCCTTGCGCTCTCGGAGAAGATCGCGCTGATGCACGGAGGCACCTTCCATTTCAAGGATCACGGCATCCAGGTCTGCCTGCCCTGGCCGTCCCTGACGGGCATGGTCACGCAGAGCGGGGCCATCGGATACACTCTCTATATAAAGAGGGACGAATCAAGCACCGTTCCCGATGTGGCGCATACGCTTCCCCAGGTCCTGTTCGTTACGGAAAACGAGCTGGCTGAGGATTTCGAGATTCCCGAGAACGTCACCAGGATAGCCTGGGGATACAGGGACAGGAGGGAGCACGAAAGCGTCGTGCTGAACCTGCTTAAGAACCACCAGCGCAGCAAAAGCCTGCCGTTCCTCTGCTTCGGAATGGAGGCCTCCCCGCTTGATCTCTGGTCGGCACTCCGTACCGGCAGCGGTGAGGGCATTGACGGGACCATCCTGGTCGTCGGCCAGCTTCCCCAGGGGCTCGCCCGCCTTTCGGCCTTCGGTACGTTCGTGAATGTGGACGGGCCTGTTTCCCTGGCCGGTTTCGGAAAGACCCCGGCCATGATAATCCTCAATTCGGTATCACCGGATGAGGTTGCGGCGGTAAGGAAGGAAAAGGACTTCGCCAAGGTTCCCATACTGCTCGTGAAGGATCATTTTGCCGATTCCGAGGTTGAGAAGATCGCCCAGCTTCCGAATCTGCTGATATGCAACACATGTCTCTGTGATTCCGATGAATTCGTTTCCAGACTCATAGGAATATTCGGAGGCAATGCCGTCCTGCCGCCCCTTACCGGAGCCCTGGTCAAGAGGGCGATCGGTTTCCTGAACAGGAGGGCCACAAGCCAGATATCCAGATGGCAGCTGGCAGAGTATGTAAACATAAGCGAGGATTATCTTACCAGAATCTTCAAGAAGGACATGGGGCTTTCCCCCTGGGACTATCTCAACAGATACAGGGTTCAGCTCGCCACCGAGCTGCTGACCCAGACCGGATCGACGATCAACGACGTTGCCGCCGCAACCGGTTTCCAGGATCAGGCATATTTCTGCCGCGTCTTCAAGAAGATCAAGGGTGTCTCACCGGGACAGATGCGAAACAGGATGTGAATTAGGACGAAAACGTCCTTAGTCTGAAATGTACAATAACAGGATTGTATAATTCGGAAAAACCGTTGGATACTTTTTCACAGGGGTAGTTGAGCTTTTAAACGGAGGACTGCTTAGGCAGTGCCCGGATGCGGCGTCATTGCCGCTTTCCGGTCAGCCTCCGTATTTTTGTCACCTGCTTCCATATGTCAAAAATTGAACAGGAGCCTTTTAAAGGGGACGTGGCAAAGCGGTTTAATCCTGCATGGAATCGTGATTTTTCAGCTTGCTTTCCCAAAAAATGGCCCTTAGAATTAAAAAAAGGAGGATAAAAAAGGAGTGGGATCCGGAGTCAAAAAGTATCAGGGCATAGATCTGATGATTTGGGTAATCCTACTTTTCGTCTTTGAATTCCTGACAGTAAAGGCAGGTTCCGTGTGGTTCTCATCACAGCCCTGGTCACTGTCAATAGTTCCCGCTCTCACCGCAATCGTATATATGAGATGGGGTGCTTACGGCATCCTGTACGCATTTCTCGGAGGCATTGCCGTTTCATTTGCCAGCGATGCAACCTCAATGCAGTATGTCATATATTCATTCGGAAATCTTCTTTCGGCACTGCTGCTTCTGATGTTCAGGACAGTGGGCAAGGCTGGGGTCAGGGATAAGACATCCCTGTCCGTCATCTTCGCGCTGCTTACGGCGCTCCTGATGCAGACGGGCAGAGGTATCGTATCAGTGATCCTGGGGTATGATGCCGGTGGAATCATCGGTTTCATTTCCACGGACATTCTGTCCACCGCATTCTCGGTACTGATCGTCCTGATCACGAGAAGGCTGGATGGGGTGTTCGAAGATCAGATCTCGTATTTGATACGGGTGAACAATGAAGAAAAGGAAAAAGGGGGTAGAGAATGAAGTTAGATGCATCTGATTACCTAATTTATGATGCCGAAACCAGGACCTACAGAGAGAATCCCGAACAGAAAGTAAGGGACGATGTCGAGAAGCACTACTGGCTCCATGTCGGACGCACGATCGTCAAGGACTGGCGCCTGTATATCATGCTCGTTCCGATGCTTGTCGTGTTCCTCCTGTGGAGGTATATGCCGATGTATGAACTCCTCGGCTGTTTCAAGGTATATGACCAGGTACTTCCCGTGTCTGAGCAGCTGTTCTCAGGATTTTCATATTTCAAGCGCCTTATTGCCGGCGGCGACGCACTTTCAGCTGAGTTCTGGAGAGCACTGAGGAACACATTCCTCCTTTCCTTCTACGGTCTCTGCTTCGGTTTCCCCGTTCCGATCATCCTGGCCCTCTTCTTCAATGAAGTAAGGTCAAATATCGCAAGAAGCGTTTTCCAGGTACTCACATACCTGCCGAAGTTCATGTCAACGGTTGTCATGACCTCTCTCGTGACCATGCTTGTAAAACAGGGCTCACTGACATCCAGCTACGGTATCGTTTCACAGCTCCTTGAAAAACTCGGACTGATCTCCGCAGAGCTCGCCAACGGCGGTCTTCTCAACGATCCCAGATTCTTCCGCGGCATCTATCAGCTGTCAGGTATCTGGGAAGAGGCTGGTTACGGTTCAATCGTTTACTTCGCCGCTATCATCGCCATCAGTCCTACCAGCTACGAAGCTGCCCAGATCGACGGTGCAGGCAAGATGTCCCAGATGAAGTACGTCGTTCTTCCATGTATCCTTTCAACGATCGTAATCATGCTCATCACCAAGATCGGTTCACTGCTGTCCATCGGTTATGAGAAGGTCCTCCTCCTTTATAACCCCAACACATACGTGACTGCGGATGTAGTATCCACATTTGCTCAGAGATATGGTCTTGAGGGTGCCGCAAAGGGTATTGCGACAGCCGCTGAAATGCTGAACAACGTTATCGGCATGCTGCTCGTCATCGGTGCCAATACAATCGCCAGAAAAGCTTCTGACGTATCACTTTATTGATCGGGAGACGGTAAGAAATGAAAAGAAAACTCGAAACAACCGAACTAATCTTCAAGATCGTCAGCTATACACTCCTGACCATGTTCGCAATCGGATGTCTCTATCCGTTCCTCTATGCCATCTCCTCTTCACTGAGCGGCAGAAAGGCCGTGGAGTATGCACAGGTCGTCCTTTTCCCGAAGGATGTGCAGTTTGAGGCTTTCGGACAGATGTTCACCAGCAACATGTTCTGGAACGCATATTCGAACACTCTGTTCATCACCTTCTACGGAACGATCTGGGCTCTCGGATATTCAATCCTCGGTGCCTACGCGCTTTCCAAGAAGAGACTTCTCTTCAGGAAGACCTTCAACTTCTTCCTCGTCTTCACGATGTGGTTCAGCGCCGGTATCGTACCGCAGTACCTCAACTACCTGAATACCAAGGACGTGTTCAACGCCATCGGCATCATGGATGACAAGTGGCTTGTCATCATCGCCATGGGTATGGCCGCAATGAACATCATCCTGTTAAGAAACGCTTTTGAGGGTGTTCCCTCCGAAATCGAGGAAGCTGCCATCGTCGATGGAGCTACCGAGTTCCAGGTTCTCTCAAAGGTTTACATCCCGATGAGCAAATCAACGATCGCGACCGTCGCACTCTTCTTCGGTATCTCAAGATGGAATGGTTACTTCTGGGCACGCCAGATGATTTCCAACTCCAACGAGCATCCTCTGATGGTATTCATCAGGCTTACTCTTGAGGAGTACACCGATCCTGAGGTAATGAGCGGCTGGAACAAGGCATATGCATCAGACTCCGTCATCTATGCCCTCATCGTCTGCTCAATCGTTCCTATTCTCGTAATCTATCCGTTCATACAGAAGTACTTCGCTAAGGGTACAAACGTTGGCGGTGTCAAAGAATGATCATAAATTGGAGGCAATTTAACATGAAGAAAAACATTGTCGCAGTTCTTCTGATCGCACTCATGCTCTGCACACTCATTGCATGCGGCGGAAAGAAGACAATTGCAGTGCAGCAGACAGCCAGCGCTCCCGCAGCACAGACAGCTGCCCCTGCAGCCACTGCTCCCGCAGCAACAGCTGCTGCCGCTCCTGTCGTAAAGGAAGAAGTCAAGAAGCTTGAGTATGCTGAAGGCACAACACTCAGAATGGCCACAGGATACAACAGCAAGAAGACAGGCCTTTCCTTCGATGCCGATACTGCCAAGGATGGTATCGAACTCGCAGGCAAGACATACCGCGCAGGCGATCTCAAGCCGACCTGGGTTGAGGTTCAGAATGTGCTCGGTATCAAGTTTGAGGATAAGTACCAGGGTAACTCAGCTACCAACGAGCTCAAGTACTGGGCTGAGAAGCTCGGTGACGTCGACATGGTTTCCGGTAACGCCACATCTCTCGTAGAGTATGGTGACAAGGGTGCCTTCGTTGATATCGCCCAGTACCTCGACATGATGCCCAACTTCAAGGCTTACCTCGATGCAAATCCGATCGTAAGGCTTTCAATCACAGGTAACACATCAACAGGTGCAATCTACTTCTCACCGTACTTCGACGGTGTAAACGATATCGAGAGAATGCCCCTCATGAGAACCGACTGGGTCGTCAAGCTCCTCGACGGCGAAGGTGAATTCAAGGCTGAGAAGTCCGGCAAGCTCGCTGCCGCTGCATACACACCCTACATGCCCACAAGCGGTAAGGTAACAATCGAGACAGTCAACGCTGAGGGAACAGGCACTTTCGATCTCACAAAGGACTACGACAAGGCTGGCAACATCATCGCAACAATGAACGCTGCCCTTGCAAAGGGTGAGGTTACCGGTGTTCAGGCAGTCAACATGCTCAGAAGCTACATCGACGCTGCATACAACGGTTACTACGGCACAAGCAGATCCAACCTCTTCATCGGTCAGGATGCAGCATGGGATGCCGACGAACTCGTTGCTCTCCTCCGCTGTGTGGTTGCAAACGCATACACACTCAACGGTACAGACACTGTTCAGGGCCTCTTCGCACGTGAGGATGCCAACAACCAGAGAAGAGTTGACCTCTTCAGGTTCGCAGGCACACTCTTCGGTGTCCGCGGTCTTGAATCCAGACAGGATTACCTCTATCTCGATTCCGACGGCAAGCTCAAGGATGCACGCCAGATGGAAGCTACCTACAAGGCAATGGAGAAGATGAACCAGATTGCTACAGAAGGGCTCATCTCCAAGTCCTTCATGGATTCTTCCGCTGAGACATCCGCAAAAATGCTCGAGAACGACCTCGGCTTCATGAGCTATGACTACAACCAGACTCAGACCATCATGAACGAGACAAAGCTCCAGGATGGCGAGAAGTACATGGCTGTCATGGTTCCTGTCGCTCATTGGTTCGACGGTACTGATCCCAATGGTGTTTACATGAGATTCACCGAATCCTGGAGATCCGTTAAGACTGACGGCTGGGCAATCAGCAAGGCAGGTGTCGGTGACGATACCAACAAGCTCAATGCAGCCCTCGCCCTCATCGACTATGCATACAGCCCCGAAGGCATGATCCTCATGAGCTACGGTCCTTCCGAGTTCATCAAGCAGAATGCTGACGGCAGCTATGTGACATTCTCCTTCAACGGTCAGCAGATGCCCGTTATCGCAGATGTCACTGAGGAACTCCTCTGGAAGCTCACAAGCGGTAACTACACCAACTTCGCAAGAATGTACCTTGGATCAACTCTCTCCTTCGCAAAGAGCCAGGCATTCGAGTATCAGTGCACACACGCTGTCGGTAAGGAAGGTGCAGGTAAGATCTCCACAGCCATCGGCCTCGGAACCCTCAAGCACCCCGAACTCGCAGTCACATCCAACGCATGGTATTCATCAGTACCCACAACTCTGCCTACAACCTCTGTCGAGACAGATACCGTCAACCAGTATACTGAGCTCCAGAACCAGTTCAACCAGCAGAAGGGTAAGATCAACATCCTCGTTGATCAGATCGTCAAGGGTTATACTCTCGAAGGCTGCTCAGACGCTGCTTCAACAGTTGCCAAGGTATCCGGAGAGTGGGGCGGTAACCAGTATCTCTTCATCAAGCAGAGTGCTTGGACCCGTCTTCTCAAGTTCTACAATCAGCTCTAGTCTTCAGATTCGGGCTTAATTGATCAATCATACTGTGCGGGAGGACCCGCTTCCCGCACAGTCCTAATAAAACAAAAAGGAGGGGGTTATGTACAAAAAGCAGATGGGTTTCCAGAAGTTGATCTGCATTCTTGCTCTGGTAGCCGGTTTTGTCGTTTTCCTTTATTCTCTCGGGATCATGACAGATCTGTATGACTGTCTTTACTCTACAATGATGGATCCTACAGATCCTACGGTTACTTTCGTACCGGGCTCCATCGTATATTACAACATGCAGGGCTTCAACAGAACGTTCCTGTCAGCGTCTATCGTCATGCTGCTGCTGGCATGCCTTCTCTTCGTCACGCAGACGAGCAACCGCAGAAGGTACTATGTGGGCAATTATGTCGCTATCGGTCTCTTCTCGGTATTCACACTGGCTATGGTGATCTGGGGACATTTCCAGATTCAGATCTACAGGGCCCAGTGGCTTCAGGTAGATTTCGAGGCACTTGCCTCATTCTCCCAGATGTTCAAAACGAAATATACAGAATCCACATTCTGGTTTGATATTCACTATGCCGTTTTCGGCATCTGTCTTGCTGAAGTCGCCCTTCTCATCGGCAACGCCGTATGGAAGATCAGGCTCATGAAGGCAGAGGCAGAACTGCTTGCGAAAGGAGGAAAGGCCGTATGACAGATCAGGACAGACAGATAAAGACTGACCGCATGCGCTATATCAAGAACAAGTTCTCATCGAACCTTGCCCTTGTCGCGATCATCTTCGACGTTTTCTTCTTCGTCAGCATCTACAAATCTGACGTAAGCACATATTATTACACACTCCTCATCGGAGTCTCGATTGTTTACAACCTTGCATTCATGCTGGCTGCATTCCTCTCATCCGAAGGAGTCAAGTCCTATGGTGAGGGATACTGCTACCTGCTGATCGTGCTCGGTATTATCCAGTTCGTACGTATCTTCATCATCCCATGGCGTGCAAGCCATGCGGAAGTGACAATCGCGAACGAGGCCGTTGTCGTAATGGGATCCGCCCAGTTCCTGCGCTGCACCCTGTTCCTGGTAATCTCAGGAATCTGCTGTATCGTGGCTGCTGTCGTCGGTATCCAGAGAAGCCGCACGCTCAAGGCATATGTAGCGACACTCGGTGAAGAGCACAGGAGGGACTAATGGCCACACTCAGCTTACAGCATATAGATAAGATATATGATAACAATGTCCAGGCAGTCTTTGACTTCAACCTGGAGGTCAAGGACGGTGAGCTCATCGTTCTGGTAGGACCTTCCGGCTGCGGAAAGTCAACCACACTCAGAATGGTTGCCGGTCTTGAGGATATTTCAAACGGCCATCTCCTGCTTGACGGTAAGGATATTACCCAGGCTCCCGCAAAGGACAGGGATATGGCAATGGTTTTCCAGAACTATGCCCTCTACGGCCACATGACCGTTTATGAGAACATGGCTTTCTCCCTCACCATGAGAAAGGAAGATCCGAACGTCATCCACAAGAAGGTTCTTGCCGCTGCAGAGATTCTCAATCTCACGACTCAGCTCAACAAGAAGCCGAGCCAGCTTTCCGGCGGTCAGAGACAGCGTGTCGCAATGGGACGCTCCATCGTAAGAACCCCGAAGGTGTTCCTTTTCGATGAACCTCTTTCAAACCTCGATGCCAAGCTCAGGGGCTCGACAAGAAGGGAGATCCTCCTCCTGCACAAGAGACTTAAGGCCACCATGCTTTACGTAACCCACGACCAGACCGAGGCCCTGACTCTCGCAGACAGGATAGTATGTATGTCCATGGGTCATGTCCAGCAGGTCGGAACCCCCCTTGAGCTCTATGACACACCCGCAAACCTCTTCGTCGCAGGCTTTATCGGACTTCCTCCGATGAACTTCTTCGACGTGACGGTCAAGGGCGGTGCCCTGGTAGGAAAGGGTATGACCGTAAAGCTTTCTGAGGATCAGAAGAACACCCTCAGAAGCTATGAAGGCAAGACAATCGTCCTCGGTGTCAGACCTGAGAACATTGTCCTCGGTGATGACGTGACGATAAAGGTGACTTCCAATGAGAACCTCGGTATGAATACCCTCGTCCACGGCAACATCAAGGGCGGTGACAAGATCACGGGTAAGCTCCGCGGCTGGTGCGACTACAAGAACGGTGATGAGGTTAAGGTCTCCTTCGACAGAATGCACTTCTTCGACAAGGAAACGACCAACGCCATCAGAGGGGAGGTTTGATCATGGCAGCAAAAAAAGGCTTTAAGGAATGGCTCAGGAAGAAGATCGTCGGCATCAAGCGCAATCCCCAGAGGATCGGTCTCGTCGCCTTTGCCATCACGTTTCTGTACTACTCCCTGAACCTGACATGCATCAGTAACACGACTGCAAAAATCCAGGGATCCGGAATGGGGCTCTCAGGCTTCGTGACAATGCTCTTCTCGATGCTCAGTCTGCTGTGCTACATGAACTCCTTCCCTCGCCGTAAGCCGGTCAACAAGCCGATGCTCGCCGTCTTCATCGTGATGATTGCGGCCATCCTCTTCTGTGACTGGAGATACAGGGAGCTGATTTACTATGCAGTTGCTCTTTCACCGACACCGATTGCCGTGACGGAATCAACCGCATACATCCTGGAAGCATACAACATGCTCTTCACACACATGGTCCTCATCGTGGTCTCTCTTGTACTGACGGCTCTCATGCCTGTCTTCAAGATCCTCCTGAAGAAGATCAATACACGTGTTGATGTCGACGGCTACGACAAGATGGAGTCGATCGATATTTCCGGGGAGTAATCCAGCAGATGGCCAGGTATAAGGGAGACGATCCGTACAGACTCAAGAAGGAAGCCGTTGAGGATCTCGTTGGGGCAAATGTAGACAACACCCCGAAGTATACCGAGGAGGAACTGCGTAAATACAGGACCAAATCGAAGATACACATAAGCGGGACCTCAAAGGCGATACTCATCAAGCTGTGGTTCAGCGGCGCGGTGTGTTACTTCTTCATCTGGGGACTGGGGCTTTACATCGGCTCCACCCTCGATCTCTTCGTGGTAACTGCCATCGGAATGGGCTTCGTGAAGGATATTCTCGAGAATAACTGCCTCAGGTGGGTCGCTGACCCTCCCGGATCCAATGACAAATGGATGATGTTCCCGAAGAAGCAGTACCGGAGCCTGATATTCAACTGTATATATGTGTTCTTCGTGATGTTCTGTGTCATGATGACATATGAAGGCGTGAACGGCGTCATGAACGCCCTCACAGGCCAGACAGAAGGTGTTCTGTTTGGCATCGAACCTGTGACATTCGGGTGCATCTACCTCGCGTTCGATCTCTTCTTCCTCTGGATGAAGCATTTTGCGGGAAAGATAATATCCGATGCCAGGAGCAAAGTAGAAAAAGGAGACTGAGATGCCATACCTTGTTCTTAAAGACATAAATAAAATCTACCCTAACGGTTTCCATGCCGTCCACGATTTCAACCTTGAGATCGAGAAGGGGGAGTTCATCGTTTTCGTAGGTTCATCCGGCTGCGGTAAGTCCACAACGCTCAGGATGATTGCAGGACTGGAGGACATCAGTAAGGGTGATTTCCTCATCGACGGACAGAGAGCCAATGAGAAGGGACCAAGGGACCGCGGAGTCGCCATGGTATTCCAGAGCTATGCTCTCTATCCTCAGATGACGGTATATGACAACCTGGCCTTCGGTCTCACTCTTGAAGGCATCGATGAGGACATCATCGAGGAGAAAGTAAAGAACGTCGCAAAGATCCTCGGACTCACCGACTATCTTGATAGACTTCCCAAGGCTCTCTCCGGTGGTCAGAGACAGCGTGTTGCGGTAGGCCGCGCAATCATCAGAAAGGTAGGAATCTTCCTCATGGACGAGCCTCTTTCCAACCTCGATGCAAAGCAGAGGGTAACGATGAGAAGCGAGATCACCGAAATCCACAGGAAGACCGGTGCAACCACAATCTACGTAACCCACGACCAGACCGAGGCCATGACCATGGCTGACAGGATCGTAGTCATGAAGGAAGGCTACATCCAGCAGGTCGGTACTCCCTATGAGCTGTACTTCAACCCCGTCAACGTCTTCGTTGCAGGCTTCATCGGCGAACCTCCCATGAACTTCGTCAGATCAACGCTGAAGAACGGTAAGATAATGGTCGGTAAGAACGAGATCGATCTTACAAAGAAGATGAAGGCTGCCGACATAAAGAAGTACGAAGGTAAGGAACTGGTCTTCGGCTTCCGTCCTGAGGCCATCTCTCTCGGAGCGGGTGACGGCTACGTCATCAAGGCTGAAGTGGAACTCACCGAGCTGCTCGGAGACAACACCAACGTCTATGTCGACATCCAGGGTGATAAGTCCATCCTCAAGGTTAATCCCCACGACACACCTGAGATGGATTCCGAGATCGTCTTCACGATCCCGCTGGAGAGTGTCTATATCTTCGATAACGAGACTGAAAAGGTTATTAAATAAGATTCAGATCATGACGAGGGGCCCTTCACGGGTCCCTTTTGTGTAATTAAGGAGTGTAAAAGCGATGATCATTTCAAGGGAGCAGCCGCTCTCGCTTCAGCTGGCAAAAAGTATTGAGAAGAGGTTCCGTCCGGGAATGCTGCAATGGCATCCGGGGCACTCGATGGTGCTTTATGCCGCTCTGCGGTCCGCACTTTTCCACTCCGACCCGACGATCGCTCCCTGGGTATGGTCGATGTTCGATCCCATGGTGAACGGGGACGGCTCAATAAACGGGGAGGCCGACAGAATCCGGAGCGCCGGGGCTGCCCTTACGCTCTTTTCCCTTTATGACATCTATCATGAGGAGCGGTTCATGACTGCAGCCGACTCCGTAATGGAGGCTCTCAGACACTGTCACCGCACGACATCGGGAGTGTTCTGGCACATGCAGGAGTTTCCCTGGCAGATCTGGATTGAGGATACCGCCTTATATGCCCCGTTCATGGCGGAATACGGCATAAGACGCGGAGATGACTCCATTGTTGAGGATGCGGTCAGGCAGCTCATCACCATATATGAGACCATGCGTGACCCTGAAACCGGTTTGCTTTACCATGCCTATGATGAGTCCCGGGGACAGCGCTGGGCCGATCCCGAAACGGGACTCAGTCCCTGCTTCTGGTCCAGGGGCATGGGGCTTTACGTGCTTGCGGTGCTCGTAACGCTGGAACGCCTTCCTGAAAACAGTGCCGACAGAAAGATCCTGGCAGACATCGTCAGGTCCATTGCCGCCGCCCTGCTTCCCTATCAGGATGAGAGCGGTCTCTGGTATCAGGTGACTGACATGGCCAGGGTTAAGGAAAACTTCCTCGAGACATCTGCTTCCGCATGCTTTGCCGCAATGTACCTCAGGGGAGTGAGATTATCTGTTCTGGATGAATCCTATGCCGCTCCCGGAGTAAAGGCCCTTGAAGGCATCGGGAGGATATATCTTTCCCGAGGGGAGGATTCATCCGTCCACATTGACGGTATTTCCCCGTTCTGCGGTCTTGGCGGAATGCCATACAGGGACGGGAGCGTGTCATCCTACTGTTCCGCCCCTCCGCTGCACGATGATCTCAGGGGTGCCGTCCCTCTGATACTGGCCCTTCTGGATCAGGAAATTGCCACCGGAATCTGATGAAAACGACACAAAATACAACACCACTCAATGGTTAGCCCCGTGGTGTTGCGTTATTGGTGCCAATCCGCTGTCACTGAATAATCCATCGTTTCAAAGATTTTCAAATATGCTTTACAGTTACAACGCTTAATTGTATTATTTGGAATACATTCATATTCATAGGAGAATAACAATGAAGAAGGCTTTTGCTATTATTTTAATGTGTCTCGTTGCTTTCTCAGTGTTCGCACAGGGTGCTGCCGAAGCTCCCGCAAAGCAGGCACTGAAGGTTGGTATGGTCACTGACTCCGGTACGATCGATGACCGCTCATTCAACCAGGGAACATTCGAAGGTGTCAAGAAGGCTGCTGACGAGCTCGGTTGGGAGAACACATATCTCCGCCCCTCCGGCACAACAACTTCCGACTATGTCCAGGCAATCTATGCACTCTATGATCAGGGTTACTCATTCGTGGCATGCCCCGGCTTCCTCTTCGCTGAAGCAGTTGCTCAGGTTCAGGGTGAAGTTGACGATCTCAACCTCGTAATCATCGATGATGCACTCTCTGCAGGCATCGGTCCCAAGACAGTAGCAATCGTATTCAAGGAGCAGGAGTCAGGCTTCCTCGCAGGTCTCGCAACAGCTCTCAAGATTCAGACCGGTGATGTAGGTTTCGTCGGCGGTATGGAAATTCCTTCCGTACAGAAGTTCAGCTGGGGCTTCCAGCAGGGCGTCAAGTATGCCAACGACAACTACGGCACAACAGTTTCCATGAAGGCTGAGAACTTCGTTTACTCCGGTTCATTCTCCGATCTCGCTCTCGGACAGCAGCTTGCCAACGCAATGTATGCAAGAGGCGTTAAGGTTATCTTCGCTGCAGCAGGCGGTACAGGTGTCGGCGCTATCAACGAGGCAAAGAACAGAAGAATCGCAGGTCAGGATGTCTGGGCAGTAGGTGTTGACGTTGACCAGTATTCAGTCGGTGACATGGGTAACGGTCAGTCATGTATCCTCACTTCAGCAATGAAGGACGTTGCAGGCGTTGCTTACGATATGGTCAAGGCTCTTGCTGACGGCACATATCCCGGCGGACAGCTCCTCACTCTCGGTATCAAGGAAGACAGGGCAGGTATCCCCGCATCCAACCCCAACCTCACACCTGAGATCGAAGCAACAGTTGCAGAAGTCGTTGAGCTCATCAAGGCCGGTAAGGTCACAATCGCAGACAACGGCAATGGACTTATCAAATAAGATAATCAACTGCTGAAAGAAATAGGCCGCCTTGTACCATGTCCTGGCGGCCTTTTAAAAATAATCCGTGCATCAGCACGCCTCATTTTGGAGATGAGATGAGTCACGTAATCGAAATGATCGGGATCCGTAAGGAGTTCCCGGGTATCGTCGCCAACGACAACATAACACTGCAGGTGGAAGAGGGAGAAATCCACGCCATCCTCGGTGAGAACGGCGCAGGAAAGTCCACTCTTATGAGTATTCTCTTCGGCCTCTATCATGCAGACAGGGGTGTGATAAAGGTAAGGGGAAAGGAAGTCGACATCAAGAGCCCGAACGATGCGTTCGATCTTGGTATCGGAATGGTTCACCAGCACTTCCAGCTGGTACATAACTTCACTGTTGCGGAAAACATCATCCTCGGCAAGGAAGGCAGTTTTGTTTATGACATTAAGACCGCATCCAGAAAGATCAAGGAAATATCTGAAAAGTATGGCCTTGCCATCGAACCGGATATGGTCATTGAAGATATCACGGTGGGCATGCAGCAGCGTGTCGAAATCCTGAAGATGCTTTACAGGGATGCCGACATCCTCATCTTCGACGAGCCTACCGGAGTTCTGACTCCTCAGGAAATCGAGGAGCTGATGCAGATCATGAAAAACCTCATCAAGGAGGGTAAGTCTATCATCCTCATTACCCACAAGCTTGATGAGATCAAGCAGGTTGCGGACCGCTGTACCGTAATAAGACGCGGTAAGTACATCGGCGTCGTAGACGTTAAGACCACAAGCGTCGATGAGATGGCTGCCATGATGGTAGGCCGTCCCGTAAGCTTCAAGGTTGAGAAGAAGCCTCCCGTGCTTAAGGACACTGTCCTTGAGATCTCGCATCTCAGCGTCAAGAACGCAAAGGGCGTACTTGGAGTCAAGGACTTCTCCCTCTCAGTCAGAGGCGGTGAGATCGTGGGTGTGGCCGGTGTCGACGGAAACGGACAGAGTGAGCTCATCGAGGCGATCACGGGATTAAGAAAGATAGAGAGCGGCAGCGTCATCCTCTGCGGAAATGACATTACCCACATGTCCATCCAGCAGCGCAACGAGCTCGGACTCGGACACATTCCCGAGGACAGACAGAAGAGGGGACTGGTCCTCTCCGCTCCGCTTACGACCAACATGGTCATCAAGGAGTTCTACAAGCCCCGTTTCGGAAAGGGCGGTATTCTCCAGACAAAGGAAATCGAGGAGTACACCGAGGCGATCATCAATAAGTTCGACGTCCGTTCCGGTGAAGGCAAGGACTCCCTTGCCGGAAAGCTTTCAGGCGGTAACCAGCAGAAGGCGATCATCGGCCGTGAAGTAACTGCAGAGCCTGAGCTTCTTATCGCAGTACAGCCTACCAGAGGTCTCGACGTCGGTGCAATCGAGTTCATTCATAAGCAGCTTGTGGAACAGAGGGACAAGGGTAAGGCCGTCCTGCTCGTCTCGTTCGAGCTTGATGAGATATTCAACCTCTCTGACCGCATTGCCGTAATCAATGCAGGCCGTCTCATCGATATCGTCGACACCAAGGACACTGACGTCAATTCAGTCGGTCTCATGATGGCCGGTATAAAGAAGGAGGAGAAGTGATGAACAAAGGAAAAGTGATTAACAAACCTCTGGAAGCCAGAAAGGCATCTCCCCTGCTCGTATCGGTATCGGCAGTTATCCTCGGCATGCTGGCCGGATGCATCCTCATACTGGTCATCGGAAAAAACCCCATAACGGGTTATTCGAAGCTCTTCATGGGAGCCCTTTCCAACAAGAGAAAGATCGGTGCCACCATCGGACTCTCGACACAGCTCATCTTTGCCGGTCTTTCCTTTTCATTCGCATATAAGACAGGTCTCTTCAACATCGGCGGATCGGGACAGATGCTTGTCGGCGGCATCACATGCAGCCTGCTTGCCCACATGCTTCCCGCCGGTATTCCCAGACCCATCTACCTTGTCATCATTATCCTTGCGGCAATCCTGGCAGGCGGTCTCTGGGGCTTCATAAGCGGCTTCCTCAAGGCGAAGTTCAACGTGCATGAGGTAGTATCGTGCATCATGCTCAACTGGATCGCCTACTGGATCTGCTACGACTTCATCCCGCGTTTCATCATCGATCCCTCGATTGCGGTAAAGTCAGCCCCGATCGCAAATGAGAGAACGCTCAGAAGCGGTATCTTCACGGCCCTCTTCGGCAAGACGACCACCGCAAACCTCGGCTTCCTGCTGGCAATCGCGGCAGTCGTGCTCATCTGGTTCATCCTCAACAAGACGACTCTGGGCTTCAACCTGAAGGCAGTCGGTGCCAACAGATACTGTGCCGAATACGCAGGTATCAAGGTAACGAAGTCAATCATCATCTCGATGGCCATCTCCGGTGCCCTGTGCGGACTTGCAGGACTTTCATTCTACTGCGGTTACTCCAACATCATGGAAATGGGCAAGATGCCCAGTGAAGGCTTCGACGGCATTGCGGTATCCCTGCTGGGCAACGCAACCCCGGTAGGCTCACTGGTAGCCGGTCTCTTCTTCGGCGTGCTCAAGAACGGTAAGCTCTCCCTTGCCGCAATCGGAATCCCGACCGAACTGGCCGACACGATCATCGCCATCATCATCTACTTTGCCGCCACAAACGTTCTCTTCAGGAACTTCTGGGACGGACTCTTCAAGAAATCCTTTGAAAGGCAGGAAGAGTATTTCAGCCTTGCGGTAAAGGGTGAGAAGACAATGGATCAGGTAACGCCTGAAGAGAGAAAGGCCCTGATAAAGCAGGGCAAAGAGCTTGCAAAAGCCAAAAAGGAGGTAAAGTAATATGTGGGAACTCCTTATCATAATCGTACCGTCCGCGATCGCATACACGATGCCGCTCTTAATGGGCGCCCTCGGCGGTCTTTATTCTGAGCGCAGCGGTGTCACCAACCTCTGTATCGAAGGTCTCATGCTCTTCGGATGCTTTGCCTCTGCCGCAACCATCGTGAAGCTTCAGGCAATCCCCGGTTTCAGCTACAACCTTGCCATCGTCATCGGCATCGTCGTCGCGATGCTGGCTTCCACACTGCTGGCAGCCCTCCATGCCTTTGCCTCGATCAATCTCAAGGCAGACCAGACGATCTCCGGAACGGCCATCAACATGCTTTCCACCGCTCTTTCCCTCTTCCTGGCACAGACGATCACGGGAAGCGGAAACATCACCGTCGTGAGAGCCGTCATCAGAAGCGATGTGCCCCTGCTTTCAAAGATCCCCGTCATCGGCCCCCTGTTCTTCTCGGAGTCCTACTGGACTACCTGGATCTGCATCGCGGTCTGGATCTCCAGCTACTTCCTCCTTTATAAGACAAGCTTCGGCCTCAGACTCAGGGCTTGCGGTGAGCATCCTTCCGCAGTTGCATCTGCCGGTGTCAACGTCCATAAGATGAGATACATCGGTGTGCTTACATCCGGTTTCCTTTCAGGTCTCGGCGGCGCATGCATCCTCGTCACATATGCGGGTGAGTACAATGCCGGAGCCGGTATCAACGGTCTTGGCTTCCTGGCAATCGCAGCCCTCATCTTCGGACAGTGGAAGCCGCTCGGAATCCTCGGTTCCACCGCTTTCTTCGGACTGTGCATGACGATTGCGAACATCGGAAGAATCCTTCCCGCGTTCTCAGGGATCCCGATGGCAGTCCTCGGTGCGTTCCCGTACGTCGCAACACTCATCGCACTTGTATTCTCATCCAAGAAGAGTGCGGCTCCGCTGGCTTCCGGTCAGCCCTTCTGATGGAGGTAATGTATGTTAATTGACAATCTTAAGGAAAGCGCGGCTTTCATCCGCTCCCGTATCGGAGATGACATTCCCGAAATCGCCATCGTGCTCGGCTCCGGCCTCGGAGACCTGGCCGAGCAGCTCTCCGATCCCGTGTACATCCCGTACTCTGAGATTCCCCACTTCCCGGTATCAACGGTGCCGGGACACAAGGGCAGACTCGCAGTCGGTAAGCTTGAAGGCAGAAAGGTTCTGTGCATGCAGGGACGCTTCCACTACTATGAGGGCTGGACACTCCAGCAGTGCGTCTATCCCATCCAGACCTTCAGGGTACTCGGAATCTGGAATCTCATGCTCACCAATGCCGCAGGCTGTGTGAACACCTCCTGGCAGCCCGGAGACCTCATGGTCATCACCGATCACATCAAGCTCATGGGCGATTCACCGATGAGAGGTGCCAACTGTGATGAGCTCGGTCCCAGATTCTTCGACATGAGCCATGTCTATGACAGGGAGCTGCAGAAGACAGCCCATCAGGCTGCCGCAAAGCAGGGCTTCTCCCTCAGGGAAGGCATCTACATGCTCTTCGGCGGCCCCCAGTTCGAGACCCCGGCCGAAGTGAGGCTTGCCCGTGCCCTCGGCGCAGATGCAGTCGGCATGTCCACTGTCCCCGAAGCGATCGCGGCCAGTCAGATGTCCATGAAGGTGCTCGGTATCTCATGTCTCACCAACATGGGTGCTGGCATCCTTGATCAGCCACTGAACCATGAGGAAGTCCTGGAAACAGGTGAAAGGGTTAAGAACCGCTTCCAGGCTCTCGTAAGGGAGATAATCTCAAAGTGGCCGCTGTAAGCGACATAATCATGCGTCATGACCTCTCTCCCCTCCCCGGGGAAGGAGGTTATTTTCGTTTTATCGACACCTTCGGGGAAAACTCGGGGTGCATCTACTATCTCATCACCCGGGATACCTTCTCCTCGCTCCACAGACTCACCGATGATGAGATGTGGTTCTTTCTCGAAGGAGGGGAGGCGGAGCAGCTCATCATCCATCCTGACGGAAGGGAGGAAGTGCGAAGGCTCTCTGCTTCCTGCCGCAGCTCCCTGGTTAAGGCTGAGTGCTGGCAGGGAACGAAGCTGAGAAGCGGTGAATATGCACTCTTTTCCACAGTCATGTCACCGCGCTACCGGGATGATATGTACTCCTCCCCGTCAGCTGATGTTATCGATGCCCACCCGGCAGCAAAGGAGTTCCTGCCATGAAAAGCGTTCTCATCACAGGGGCATACTCACCCCTTGGACGGGCGATATGCACTCAGTTCCTCTCTGCCGGATACAATGTATACGGCACGACGACCAATCCGGAAAACCACGATGATGAAATCACGACACTGGTTGTGGACATCACAAGGGAAGCTGAAACGGAGAAGGCCCTTTCAACCATTTCCGAGCTCGATGTGCTCGTGAACAATGCGGGCATCTTCACCAGTGCAGCTCCCGGGGAGCTGACTCTGGAGGACTTTGAGAGCGTGTTTGCCGTGAACCTCAGGGGGCTTTTCCTCGTTACCAGAAAGCTGCTGCCGCTGCTTGAGAAGAGCGATGGCTCGATCGTGAACATCTCTTCAATGAACAGCCTCCATCCGGGCTTCGGAGGCACCGCCCACTACGATGCCTCAAAGGGAGCGGTCTCTGCATACACCAGATCCCTTGCCAGGGAAACGGGGCTCAGGGTAAATGCGCTTGCCCCCGGCCTGATATCCAGAAAGGCCTTGGAGGGAAGCGACCTGGAAAGACACTGGAAGGATCATACTGTCTGTCCTGAGATGATGAATACCGAAGAGCTTGCCCGAACCGTCCTCTTCCTGGCTGAGTCGACGGGTATTTACGGTCAGACATTGCTTCAGGATAACGGATATTGTCTTTACTAAGCGGAAAGGGTGCATTTATAATTAAGAGTCATGAAGATTCTGTGCGTGGCTGATGAGACCGACTCTCTTGTATATAGCTCTGTCGTGAAGAGCATATACGGTGACTGCGACTTCGTCATAAGCGCAGGAGACCTCCCTTTGAGATACTACGACTACATCATGACCATCCTGGGCAAGGATCTTTACTACGTCTACGGCAACCACAATCTGGAACAGTTCCGTGAGAGGATGCTGAAGGAAGACATATACTCCCAGATGGGACAGCGTACAAACCTCATACCACATTCCGGCGGTGACCTCGTTGACGGTAAGTGCATTTACGATAAGAAAAGGGATCTCATAATAATGGGTCTGGGCGGCTCCATGCTCTACAACTACGGAATGAGCCAGTACTCCGAAAAACAGATGCTTTGGAGGATAAGAAAGCTCATTCCCAGACTTCTTTACAACAAAAAACGTTACGGAAGGTATGTGGACATCCTCATCACCCATGCACCCGTTGCCGGAATGGGCGACGGCGTTGATATCTGCCATAAGGGTTTTGAGTGCTTTAAGTGGTTCATTGAACGTTATTCACCCAGGTATCTGCTGCACGGACATGTGCACCTGTTTGACGAGAATGCAAACAGAATGTATAAATACGGAGATACCACGATAATCAACATCTACAAGAGTTTCATCATAGATGATCCTGCTCTCGGGAGGAGCGATGTCAGAAAACCTTAATTCCAATCAGGCGATGGAGGACTTCAGCCGAGCAAAGAGAAGGGCCCGCTTCAACTCCTTCTTCAATACGCTCCAGTGGAAGAATTCCGATCTCCTTTCCCTCTATGAGGTGACGAAAATCATCAAGCCCAGGAAAGAGACTTACCTGGGAATGCAGACGATCCCTGTGGATAAAATCATAGGTTCGGAAGGACGCTACCGGGACTTCTCCTCAGCCTTCTTCCCCAAGAAGGAGATGCTGAAGAGCCGCTGGACCAGTATCGACATGGCAAGGCTTGAGGATGTCATCCTGCCCCCGATCTCAGTCTACTCCCTGGGCGGAAACTACTTCGTGCGCGACGGAAACCACAGGGTGTCGGTCGCCAAGAGCATGGGAGTCGAGTTCATAGATGCCGAGGTCGTTGAGCTGGACAGCCAGATCGAGCTTGAACCGGGCATGACGCTGAAGCAGATAAAGGCCCGTGCGGTGGAGTATGAGAGGAAGATGTTCATGAATCAGTACAATCCCACATACCTGCCCATGGATGAGATCCGTTTCACGGCACCGGGCTCATACCCTGAGATGGTAAACCACATCCTGGTTCACAAGTACTACATCAATCAGAACAGGGAAGGTGAGATTTCCTTCGAGGAAGCCGCGAAGAGCTGGTATGAGAATGTCTACAAGCCCATCATCAGTGAGGTCAGGAAGGACAAGGTGCTTTCCAACTTCCCCGGTGAGACGGAAGGCGACATGTACATGTGGCTTGTGAGGAAGTGGGATGAGAAGAAGCGCATGAAGCACGATGCCAGCATAGAGGAAACTGTCTCTGAGGCGAAAAAAGAGACGGCCCGCGGCCGCCTCGGAAGATATTTCAGAAAGCTTGCTGATTTCTTCAGACGCTCATAGATAGCTCAGTATTCCTTCCACATACTTGTCAATGACATCACCGAGTTTGTCGCTCGGTCTTATTCCCTTGTCCCGTCCCTCAAGGTGGACTATTCCCGCCACGGGCTGGTTTGAAAGCCTGACCTCCGGATGCACTCCGTAGGGAATGTGCAGCAGGGACATGTTCTGTGCCCAGTAAAGCATTGAGTCGAGGGCGTGAGAGCCTTCGCAGATCGAGTGGGCGCAGCTGGTGAAGCAGCCGAATAGTCTTCCGACCAGTCTCCGCTCCTCACACATATCATAGGTGCTGTCCAGAAAGGCCTTCATCTCCGCGGTCATGCCGCCGAAGCGGGTAGGTGCTCCGAGTATTATCATATCGGCCTTTTCCAGTGTTTCCTCGTTTGCAACCGAGAGATCGAGTATATCCTCAAGATACTGATTCACGCTGTCATTCTCTGCCGCCAGGATGTGAAGGTCGGGATCCTCGACCCTGTAGAGCCTTGCATCTATTCCCGATTCCTTAAGCCTGTCCTGCAGGTATGAGGCAATGATGTAAATGTTACCGCTGACTGAATGGATTATTATGTTGCATCTCATATGAAGTGCTCCTTTCAGTCATTATAACCCAACAGTACGGGCCGCTGTTATATTTTTCAGCACCAGGCGCTGTATAGCCCATCCCTGGAATCGACATAAATCCTCTGACCGTAAACCTCACTCAGCAGGGTTTCAGTAAGAATCTCCTCCTTCGGGCCGTCAGCAAAGATGCATCCGTCCTTCATGACGATGATGCGGTCGATTTCGGGAATGATTTCGGCAAGCTCATGGGTTACCAGTAATATCGTCTTACCCTCTGTCGCATATGCCGATATGGTGCGCCTCAGATCGCTTCTGGAGGGAAAGTCCAGGGCGTTTGATGCCTCATCGAGGAGCATGAGCGGAGGATCTGTGATGGCGGCCCTTGCCAGGAGCGCACGGGAGCGCTCCCCTGAGGAAAGGGTGTTCATGGCCTTGTCCCTGAGATGCCAGATGCCGACCCTTCTTAGCTCCGCAGAGCATCTTTCCTTATCGTCCTCACTCACCACATGGTGAAAGTCCAGCCCGATGGCGGCATAGAGCCCGGAGAGGACGATGTCGAAGACTGTATACTTCGTATTCGTGTACCAGCTGAGGGTGTGGTTCACGATACCGATCTTCTTCTTAAGCTGTTCCACCCGCCACCTCTCCTCTCCGAAGAGGGCAAGGCAGTAGTCGTCGGTGCGGAGAGGATAGGTATTTCTGGCAATTACGTTGATGAGGGTGGACTTACCTGCTCCGTTGGGGCCGATGATGGCAATCTTCTCACCTTCGGCCACAGTGAGCGAGACGTCCTTCAGGATGTACTCCCCATCCCTCCTTACCGATGCATGTCTTAATTCTATTACGTTCATCTTTTCTCAAAAAAAGATGGCAGGGTTCCTGCCATCGTATCAGGTGTTGTGATGTCAGCTCACTGCTTAACGAGATAAGCGGAGTCGAACTGATGCTTGATGTTATTGGTCTGTACCAGCGTGAGGGCAACCACCAGGTCCGTCTGTCCTTCCTTGAGGGCATCGATAAGGTAGTGGTACTCCCTGAGCTTCTTCTTCAGGTCTTCCTCACTGTCGGTCAGCCGCTCGAAGATGGAGTTGAGCTGGGGTGAGAGGTTGTTGTAGATGCTCTTGAACACGATGTTGGTGTTGGAGTTTACGATTGAGAAGTGGAAGTTGAAGTCTAGCTGGGTGAACTGCTTCATGGCGTTTTCCCTGTCCTCGCTGATCAGGAGCTGCTCCATCCTGCTGACTATGCTCTCCAGATACTTGACCGTCGTGAGTCTTTCAGGTCTGCGTGAAAGCTCCCTTGCCGCTGATACTTCAAGGGTGATGTGTACTTCAAGCAGGTCGGAGAGGAGCCTTGTGTCCTGATTTGCCTGGGAGAACATGGTGAGGGAGAGGGATTCCACGAACCTGTCGAGGTTGTTGGACTTGACGACGGCCCTCTTTCCCTGACTGACCTCAATAAGACCTTTGGCTTCAAGCGCCTTGAAGGCTTCCCTTAAGGACCTTGAGGAGGCATTGAACTGCTCTGCCAGTTCCTTCTGACTGGGCAGGAGCTCTCCCTGCCTATATTCATTGGCCAGAATGGCTTTTTCCAGTGCATTTGCTATATTGTTGGATTTTGATCCGCCGAGGATATTTCCTGTATACATTGAACACTCCTCAATATATGTCAATCCTATCATAAAATAGGCTGAAATGACAACTTTTGTATCATGCGATAAAAAAATGAAAATAATTCTTCCATTATTGTGAAATCCATGTGATAATTTTCATCGAGGAATTTAGAAGGGATCCTGAAAAGGTTCTCTTCGCAGTATCCCGTTAATTCGGGATCAAGGAGGTTGCCACTAGTGTACTGAGTATCTAGTGGTTTTTTTTATGCTCTCAGGAAACCATTTATTCCTTAACAGCCGGAATAATCACAATGGTGTGTCTTCAGAATGATTGTTTGTATAAAAGAAACGGAGGTTTGTACTTTTCCGTGATAACGGAAATATGACAATTAAAAATCAAAGACATGTCAGTGCCGGAGCTGCTGAAAATCCAAAAGACTGAAAGAAGGGCGTGATGGGAAACACTCCGAAAAGGAAGGATTGTATACCCATATGCTGCATGCGGAATGTCTGATATCATTCTCCCGGAGCAGCCTTATCCATTTAAAAATCCGAATAATGGCATTTTCGGTTTGTATTATTCATGCACTTTGATGTTATCATCATAGATATAAGGAAGATTAATCATGAGAATCGCATTGGTAATGGAGAACAGCCAGGCAGACAAGAATCCTCTCGTCCTGGAGTGTCTTACGGAAGTCGCGGCCAAGTACGGTCACGAAGTCGTCAACTATGGTATGTACTCATCAAAGGATGAGTGCCAGATCACATATGTGAAGGCAGGTCTGCTTTCCTCAGTCCTCCTGAATTCAGGCGCCGCTGACTTCATCGTCACGGGCTGCGGTACAGGTGAAGGTGCAATGCTTGCCCTCAACAGCTTCCCCGCAACTCTCTGCGGCCATGTCGTCGATCCTGAGGATGCATATCTCTTCATGCAGATCAATGACGGAAACGCAATCGCAATTCCCTATGCCAAGGGCATGGGCTGGGGTGCGGAGCTCAGGCTCAAGAACATCTTCGAGCAGCTCTTCGTCGCTCCGGGCGGCGGCGGATATCCCAAAGACAGGGTAGTCCCCGAGCAGAGAAACAAGAAGATCCTTGATCAGGTGAAGACAGTCACCCACACGGATATCTGTTACATCGTGAAGAACCTTGATCAGGATTTCGTGAAGGAGACCTTCTCCGGTGAGCACTTCAAAGAGTATTTCTCAAGGGATGCAAAGGACGGAGAGCTTAAGGATCTTGTTCTTTCCCTCTGCTAAAGGCTGAGTGCGGAAAGCAGTCTCTCGTGGTAGAAGAAGCGGTCAAGTGCAATGATGCCGCAGCCGGAGAGGCTGCTTTTCTCTTTAAGTGAGGATACGTAGACAGGTGTTTCCCTCAGCCTGGCGGGTAGGTACTTCGTGAAGGTATCGATCACCATTGTCAGATACTTATCCTCAAGCCCTGCAAGACCTCCCGTGATGATGAATCCCCTGGCGGAGGTCATGAAAAGGGCATAGGCCAGAGCCTTTCCCAATGCTTTTGCGGCGGCACTCAGCAGTTCATCAATGTCCTCGCCGTCCTTCAGGAGCTGTCTCACGCTCCTGTCCTTTCCGCATAGACTTCTTATTCCCCAGCCGGAGGCAACTGTCTCAAGACAGCCTATCGCTCCGCAGTGGCAGAGGTTCTGCTCCGTGACGGGAAGATGGGCAAAGAGCGGGTTTGCCACAATACGGTCATTCATGATGAGGGCAGAGGATATGTGCTCTCCCCAGGAAACCACCATCATCCTGTCCGCATCGCCCTCAAAACAGCTTCGCTCCGCCTCTGCGGAGGCTTCGGTGGAGTTCACGGCAATGACGGGGAAGGGATAGTCCGAAAAGAGCTTTGTCACGTCCGTACCGGTCAGGAAGGGATGGAATGCTTCCCCGATCGTGTTTTCATGGATTGCGGCATTTATGCTCACGGCCATGCCCCTGGGCCTGGACCCGGAGATCTTTATCATCTTCGCGATCACGGAAGTGAACTTCTCCTTAAGCATTTCAGGTGATGTGATCTCCGCCATCGGGTAGCGCTCGCTCCTGAGCTGGCGTCCCTCCCCGTTGAAGAGGGATAGGGAAAATGTGTATGTAGAGATGTCGGCACCCAGGACGGTAACCGCATCAGGACAGAGGAAGAGCGTGGTGCCGGGGCGTCCGGTGGCGTTCTTTTCCTTCTCCCCCTCGCTGACCACACCTTCATCGATGAAGGCCTGAATGATTTCACTCATTGAGACCTTGTTGAGCGAAAGTCTTGCGGAGAGCGCGGCCCTGGTGAGGCCCGGCTCCGATCTGAGGGCATTGAGAACCCTGAATCTGTTTATCTCTCTTGCATTGTCAGGACGTGAGAATTCCATGAAAAAAATGATAAAGAAAAACAGCCATCCTTACAATCTTGCCGAAAGAGTCTATTGTTATTATCTTATTTCGCAGTAAAAATCATTAGAGGTGAGAAAAAATGTCCAAAAAACAGTTCAAGACTGAAGTGAGCGATCTTCTCAACCTGATCATTCACTCACTCTATTCCAATAAGGAGATCTTCTTAAGAGAGCTTATCAGCAACGCATCCGATGCCATCGATAAGCTTAAGTACCTGTCCCTGGTCGACGGTCCTCTCAAGGGTTTCAGCTTCGATCCCGTGATCGACATTACCTTTGACAGCGAGGCAAAGACCCTGACCATTAAGGATAACGGTATCGGCATGGATGAGAAGGATCTCAATGACAACCTTGGTACCATCGCCTCCTCGGGCACAAAGAAGTTCCTGGCCAACCTTACTGATGATGACAAAAAGGATTCCAACCTCATCGGTCAGTTCGGCGTAGGCTTCTACGCAGCATTCATGGTTGCCTCAAAGGTTGAGGTAATAAGCAGAAAGGCCGGATGTGATGAAGCATTCCGCTGGGAGAGCGAAGGAAAGAGCAGCTATTCCGTTGAGCCTTCCGAAAGGGACGGTCAGGGCACTACCATCATCCTTCATCTCAACGAGGAAGGTGAGGAGTATGCAGGCCGCTACCGCCTTGAGAGTCTCATAAAGAAGTATTCTGACCACGTCGCATATCCGATCTATCTCGAGTATGACCAGGAGAGCTACACTGACGAGAAGGACAGTGAGGGCAACCCCATTAAGAAAACCGAGCATAAGAGGGAACAGATCAACAGCGCATCTGCCCTCTGGAGAAGGAACAAGAGCGATATCAAGGATGAGGAGTACAAGGAGTTCTACAAGAACAACTGCTTCGACAGTGAGGATCCGCTCTTCTACCTCCACACCCATGCTGAGGGTGCGACTGAGTACACCACGCTCTTCTTCATCCCGGCAAAGGCTCCCTTCGACATGAACTATGCCGATTACAGGAGCGGCGTCAAGCTCTACGTCAAGCGTGTTTACATCACGGATGATGACAAGGAGCTCCTGCCCACATACCTCAGATTCGTCCGCGGTGTCATCGACAGTGAGGATCTTCCCCTCAACGTCTCCCGTGAGATCCTGCAGGAGAACAGGATCATGTCCGCGATCAGGAACGGCTCAGTCAAGAAGCTCCTTTCCGAGTTCAAGAAGATCAGCGAGAACAATCCTGAGCTCTATGACAAGTTCATCAGGGAGTACAACAGACCCCTTAAGGAAGGTCTCTATTCAGACTATGCCAACAGGGACACTCTCCTTGAACTTGTGAGATACAAGTCCAACGAGGTTGAGGGCTTTACTTCCCTCAAGGCTTACAAGGAGAGGATGAAGGAAGGTCAGAAGGCCATCTACTACATCACCGGAGGTAAGGAGAGCATCCTCCGCAACAGCCCCCTGCTTGCATCGTATAAGAAGAAGGGCTATGAGGTCCTCATCATGGATGACGACATCGATGAAATCGTCATCTCCATGGTAGGTGAGTATCAGGAGCTGCCTTTGAAGGCCATCAACAAGTCAGGTGCCATGGATGACATTAAGGAAGAGAAGAGCGAAGAGGAGAAGAAGAATGATACTTCCCTCGTCGAGCGCTTCAAGGCTCTTCTCGGTGACAGGGTCAAGGATGTTGTCGCCTCCGACCGTCTTGTCGACACACCCGCAGTCATTGTCATGGACGAAAACGATCCTTCATGGCAGATGCAGCGCCTGATGAAGCAGATGGGACAGGGTGCGGACATGCCTGAGGTCAAGCCCATCTTCGAGATCAATCCCGAAAGTGAGCTCGTGAAGAAGGCTGAAGGCCTCGATGATGAGAGTGCAAAAAAGCTTGCTTCCGTACTTCTCGACGGTGCATACCTTGCAGAAGGCATCATGCCTACAGATCCTGCCGCTTACACCAGAAACGTGGCAGAGCTGCTTTCAAAATAATCTGAATTAAAATAACTGCGGCAGAGAGGACAGAACCTCTCTGCTGTCGTTTATGGAGGGGAACAAACAATGAACAACCAGGTCGTTGGTGAAACCATCGAACAGGCGATTGACTGGATGGATGTATTCTATTCCTCGCTGAGCATGCTGGAACGGATCGGTGTCAACCTGATTGTCTCTGCCATCATCTTTTTCGTGGCGAAGATTGCCGTTTCGGTCGTGAAGAGACTTCTTAATAAAGCCGAAGGCAGACATGTAAAGTTCACGCCGCTGATGTCAGGCTTCGTTTTCAAGCTTCTGAAAGTATTGATCTGGATCTTCGCCATACTCTTCATCCTTGCAGTTTGGGGCATTGACCTTACGCCCGTGGTTGCCGGACTCGGAGTCACCGGTGTCGTCTTAGGCTTCGCACTTCAGGAATCGATCAGTTCAATCTTCAGCGGCATGATGCTTGCGATAAACCAGCCCTTTGAGCTCGGGGATTATGTGGACATCGGTTCCACAAGCGGAACCGTCAGGGCAATGGACATAATGTCAGTAACGCTCACCACCCCTGACAACAGGAAGATAACGATGAGCAACAAGATCGTGTGGTCTCAGGTCATCACGAACTACTCATCGATGGATAAGAGAAGACTGGACATGAATGCGGGCGTGGCCTACGGAACGGACCTTAACAAGGCAAAGCAGGTTATAAAGGACGTAATCGATTCCTATCCTGAGGTACTTAAGGATCCCGCACCGGTAATCGAGGTGTCCGAGCTTGCCGATTCCGAGATAACATTCATAGTGCGCCCCTGGGTTGCCCCTGCCGACTACTGGCCGGTAAAGTGGAGATTCCAGAAGGATATCTGTGAAGCCCTTGAAAGGGCGGGTATCGAGATACCGTACAACAAGCTCGATGTATACGTTAAAAAGGATTAAGCCTTCTTATCGAGTCCGATAAGATAGATTTCAAAGCTGTCATCCCTGCAGGCCTTCGGTTTGAAGGCCTTTGCTTTTGTAAAGAGAGTCCTCATGGTTTTAAGCACGCTCTCCTGACCTCCGCCCTGGAAGATCTTGATGACGAGATTGCCATGCACGGAGAGCTGCTCCTCTGCCAGATATACAACCTGCTCTGCAAGCCACTCGGAACGTGTGGTGTCGACGGTCCTGTTTCCCGTGGTCATGGGAGCCGCATCGCTTATGATGCAGTCATAGGGACCCAATTCAACGAGCTTTGCCCTGATCTCCTTTGAGAAGGCATCGCCGACAAAGGCCGTTACTGTGGGAGGCACTGGATCGAGCCTTAATGGATTGAGGTCAACCGCCACGATCTTTCCCTTCCCCTTTATAAGCTCCCTGTGGGTGTAAAGCGTCCATGATCCCGGAGCCGCTCCGACATCGAGCACGGTGTCCCCGGGTTTGATGAGATGATGTGTCTGATTTATCTCTTCCAGCTTGTAAACGCTTCTTGCGGGATAACCTTCCCTGTGAGCCCTCTGTGTGTAGGAATCTGCCTTGTCTCTTCTGCTTGTTGCCATAAGAAAAGCCTATAGGAAAACAAAAAAAAGTGCTAGACGGAAATGTGGGGGTGGGAGAGAGGACCGTCTAGCACTTGGTTTTCAAAACTACTACAAGGAGGTCTGAAAAACTGTTGCTCTGTGCTTAATATCATGCAGAGACCGTGCCAACTTTCACAATCCGCCCCAAGAAACCAAAAAATAAGCATCCAAGAACCTTGGATGCTTATTAATCACACTAAAAAGGAGGTTTGAAAAAACTGTTTGCTCTGCTAAAACTAATGCAGAAACCGTGCCAAACTGTTCAAAGCCTCGAAAAGCACGAAGAATTAAGGAGATTTTGGGAAAATCCTCACTGTTCGGCGCCCCAGACGTGCAGAAAATGCACGATGCCAACTGTTACTTTTTTGCACAGTGTGAAAAATTCTCAAACTTGACGGTGTGAAAAATACGCATATCCTTAGTTCTATGGGAAATTCAATATTAAACAGAAAATTCAGATACACCTATTCAAACCTTACCGTCTCCCTGATAGTGATCAACTTCGCGGTATTCGCCTTCACGGCTTTTTTATTCCCGAGACTTGAGTACTATCTCGGTCTCGTGCCTGCCTACATATACTACAAACATTATTACTGGCAGTTCTTTACCTACATGTTCACCCACTCCGGGATAAGCCATCTCATCTTCAACATGCTGGCACTGTACATATTCGGAACTGCCGTTGAGCACCGTCTGGGCTCAAGGGAGTTCCTGCTGTACTACCTCACCGTCGGTTTCCTCTCAGGCCTGGCCAGCTATGGAGTCTACTACCTTACCAACACGAACGTCGTCCTTGTGGGAGCCTCAGGTGCGATCTACGGACTTCTCATCATGTTTGCCGTCCTCTATCCCAATGCCCTGATCTACGTCTTCGGGATAATCCCGGTAAGGGCACCTCTTCTTGTGGTTATATACTTTTTCATATCGTTCTTCAGCGGCTTCAGGGGAGGCAGTGTAGCTCACTTTACCCACATGTTCGGACTGGTATTCGGCTTCCTGTACATCATCATAAGACTTAAGATTAACCCATTTAACGTCTGGAAAAGATAGAAGTTACTACTTATGTCATAACTTTAATTCGAAAACCCTTAAAATTCCCCTCGAAACACGTAATAATCAGTAAAATAATAGTTGACAGCCAAATATCAGATGTCATAAGATTGCCATACATAAATCGATTAGAGGGGAATCTAATAATGAAAAAACTCACAGTAATCCTTATGATGCTCATCCTGACAGCAGGCATGGTATTCGCATCCAGCACAGTCACTCTTAACTCAGAAGTTGCAGCCGGTACCGGTGCCACAAGACCTGGCGATAATTCGGATATAATCGGTGGAGGTGATGAACAGGGTTTCTGGCTTACCGTTTCTTACTATACTGATAATCTTACAACCACTCTGAAAAAGGTTTCCGGTGCAAGTGAAAATGCCCGCCTTACAGGTAATGAACCTGTATCAGGATTAATTGACAGCCTGACATTTGTAGTTAACTACTCTGGTAACGTGCGTGAGGCTGGTTCTGTTGCAAGCATTAAGTTCTCAACAGAAGGGTGGAAGGGAACATCCGGTGCGGCTAATGCTAATGTAAGAGTTGGTATCAATCTTGGTTATAATAAGTCAACTGGTCTTCCTAACGGGCTTGGCGCTTCTGACCTTGGAAATGATGGAACATTTTCAGTTTCATATCCCGCAGGTTTGATTGCTGACACAAAGACTGTTGCGACAATCCCGGCAACATGGGGTAAGTCAGATAACCTTATCGCCGGTGATTACCAGGCTACAATCACAGTAACGGTAAACGGCAACTGATAAGAAATAAGGTAATAGTACGATGAAGAGATCAGCTTTAATACTTACATTTCTGTTGATCATCTCTGTCTCAATATTTGCAGCTGATGCAAGTATAGGTTCATCAACGGCAACGCTTTCAATGACATCATCCGTTCCTGCCGGAACGGGTGTGGAGCTGCCGGAAGGTGTAACGCTTGTGGGTAATCTGGCCATTCAGTATCAGTATGGTGACGGAACTCCCTGGGAGTATGTATCCAATAAAGAACTGGCTATCGGGACAATAGGTTTGGTCGACGACAGCGTTTATCTCCAGGTTCTTTACTATGGCAACGAAGCGGATACATACTCCTGTTCTGTCGCATTCTCCTCAACCGGATGGAAAAGGGCCGGGAGCAGGGAAGTGGATGGTGCAAGTCTTCCCATTAACTTCAGGGATCTGAGTGTCATCAACAACGACAGGTTCCAGTCAACTGCAAATGATCAGGGCTTCAGTCTTGTGGTCCCTGTATCAACACCGATCAACGGTGCTTCAGTGGCAACGATCCTTGCATGCTGGGGTACTTCCGATCTTCCCTCAGGTGAGTATATCGCATCCATCGAGATCGCGGTATCATCTCCATAGAACTAAAACCAAATTGCTTTTTGCCAGGAGTCCCCTCTCCTGGCTTTTTTCATTTTTTCCCGGAAATGATTTCTTTCTCATTTTATGTAAGAAGATTGAACTATGATCAAACTTCTTACATAAGCAAAACCATAAAACAACCAGAAAACAAAGAAATGTTGTAAGATGTGTGTAAGAAGAAAGGATAAAAGTTATAAGTATGTAATAAGTTTACCATAAAATAAGCTTACTAAAACGGTTTACTAAAGATTTTCAATAAATTATGAAGAAATGTGTTGACACATGATAATATATGTCGTATGTTATGGGTGTAAACAACAAAAGAAAGTAAATGAAGGGGTTTAAGAATATGAAAAAGATCGTAGCAGTTTTAGTTTTAGCATTAGTCGCAATGACAGCAGTGTTTGCAGCAGTAAATGAGAATGCAGATCAGCTTACAATTAGTTTAAATGTTGACGCTGTTACTACTGTTGGATTCACAAAAGTACCACTTGATTCTTCTGCAGCAAGTCTGGATGCTCTTACAAGTGATACTGTAGAAGCTGGTAAGAATTATACGGTTTATGCTTCATATATCACAACTTCAAAAACTCCTGTAACAGTGACAGTAACCGTTGAGGATAATCTTGTTCATGAAACTGTAAAAACCGAGAAAATTGCTATTACTAAGCCTGCAACTATGACATTCAATGAAACGGGAGATATCACAGGCAAAAGAGCAAATTCTTTTGAGATTGTTTTAGGAATTGGATCAGATGCTAACAAGCTTGCTGGTACTTATTCCGCAAATGTTAATTTCTCAGTCACAGCAGAGTGATAACAGTCACCAACAGAATACAGACCACTCCCTCACCGGAGTGGTTTTTCTTTGTCTTATGGTATGGAACATTTCAGGGTTAATCATTATAGTTTCTGACGGGTTTCAATATGCAGATCAATAAATACTTTTCAGCTCTGAAAAATGAGTTCAGGGGTTATAATGCTTCTGCCTTCATGAAAGATGTCCTTGCAGGTATTACCTGTACTGCTGTGGCTCTTCCTTTGGCTCTGGCATTCGGTGTATCTTCCGGAGCAGATGCGGCATCCGGTCTTATATGTGCCATTCTGGCCGGACTTATCATCGGAGGTTTATCCGGCGCTTCGTATCAGATCTCCGGTCCTACCGGTGCAATGGCGGCTATCCTGCTGTCACTTTCAGCTTCCTATGGCCTTCAGGGGGTGTTTGCCGCAGGTTTCCTTTCAGGACTGTTGCTTATCGTGTTTGCCCTCTTCAAGATCGGTAAACTCGTGAACTTCATTCCGAAGCCTGTAATCACGGGATTCACATCCGGTATCGCGATCATCATCGCACTCGGACAGATAGACAATGCTTTCGGTACCGTATCCCAGGGTGCAACCGCAATTGCCAAGATCGGAAGCTACTTCACGCTTGGTTTCCATCCTGCGGCAGGTGCAGTGTTCTTCACAGTGCTTGCGGCACTCATCATGCTGCTCTGGCCGAAGAAGTTCAATAAAGTATTCCCCTCATCACTTCTTGCCATCATCGTGTGCCTTGTGGTGCAGCTGATCTTCAAGCTTGATGTGGGAACAGTCGGTGCGATCCCCAGGACACTTCTTCCTGAGGAGAGACTCATGTTCTCATCCCTCAATCCTGCATATCTCATGAAGTTCGCATCTCCTGCGCTTTCCATCGCTCTTCTCGGCATGATCGAGTCTCTCCTCTGCGGAGCATCGGGCGGAAAGATGAAGGGTGAGAAGATTGATGCCACCCAGGAGCTTTATGCCCAGGGTATCGGTAATGCCATAATCCCGTTCTTCGGTGGTATTCCCGCAACGGCAGCAATCGCCAGAACAAGTGTTGCCATCAAGAGCGGCGGCGTGACGAGAATGGTTTCCGTCATCCACTCTGTCGGACTCCTGCTTTCCATGTTCCTGTTATCACCGCTGATGGCAGAAATTCCCCTTGCGGCCCTGTCCGGTGTCCTTATGGTCACTGCCTGGAGGATGAATGAGTGGGAAACAATCCATGTCATCTTCTCAAAGAGACTCAAGACAAGCATTGCCCAGTTCCTGGTCACGATGCTTGCAACAGTGGTCTTTGACCTGACCACCGCAATTCTTATCGGTGTCGGTCTTTCAATGGTGCTCTTCGTCTTAAGGGCCAGCTCCGATCTCACGATCGAGGTTGAAAAGCTCAATGGCAATGTCGGTGTGATTTACATCAACGGAATGCTTTTCTTCGGAACTCAGGAGAAGATCACGGCAACTGTGAACAAACTGATTGGTGAAGGCGTGAACAAGATGGTGTTCTCCCTGAGAGGCGTTTCCCAGATAGACCACAGCGGCGCTGAGGAACTGCAGTCCATCCTTGAGGAGTGCAGGAGCAAGGGTGTTAAGATCTCCCTTGCCGGTATCCAGCCTGAGGTTGAGACAATGCTGGACAGGGTAGGAATCCACTACAAGGAATACTCCTCAGCTATTTCAGCAGCAAAGACAATAAGATAAAGAAGAGGTCCTCCGGAGAGGACCCATATCATTCATTCTATGCCGTACTCTTTTCTGAGTTCGGCATATTGTCTTTTTATGACATCGTAGATGATGGCAATCTTGTCATTGTGATGGATAAAGGCGGACTTCATCGCATTGAGCGTAATCTTCTCAATGTCGCGGAATGTCAGATTGTACTTCTCCACCGCAATCGTAAACTCCTTTGTGAGACTGGTGTCACTCATAAGGCGGTTGTCAGAGCAGAGGAATACACGGAAGTTGTTCTTGAAGAAGATGGGGAAGGGGTGCTTTTCATAGCTTTCAACCGCACCTGTGCCCACATTGCTTGTCAGGCACATCTCCATCGGTATTCTCCTGTCCAGCACGAACTGGGAAAGGGAACCGAGCTTTCCTATGGTACTGCCTTCAATGTGCATGTCCTCAACAAGTCTCACGCCGTGACCTATCCTGTGGGCACCGCAGATCTGGATGGCCTGCCAGATTGATTCCACCCCGAAGGCTTCACCCGCATGGATGGTGATGTTGAAGTTCTTGTTCCTGATGTACTGGAAGGCTTCCAGGTGCTTCTTTGGGGGATGACCGCACTCATCACCCGCAATGTCGAAGGCCACGACACCGCGGTCGGAGAAGGCGACTGCAAGCTCCGCTATCTCCAGGGTACGGGCGGGATCCTCGTTTCTCATGGCACAGAGGATCAGGCCATACTGAAGGCCTGTCTTTGCCTTGCCCTTATCAAGGCCTGAAAGGACGGCCGTAACAACTTCCTCCAGATTAAGTCCCTTCCTGGTGTGGAGATCGGGGGCAAACCTGATCTCGGCATAAACCACGTTTTCCTTTGCCAGATCCTCGATGGCTTCAAAGGCAACCCTTTCCAGGTTCTCCCTTGTCTGCATCACCTGAATCGTGTACTGAAAGGTTTCGAGGTAGAGGGCGAGGGATTTCTGTCTGCATCCCCTTACGAACCACTCCCTGAGCTCTGCCGGATCGAACGATGGAAGGGGAAGTCCTTCCCGTTTTGAGAGCTCGATAATCGTCTCTATCCTGAGACCGCCGTCAAGATGGTCATGGAGCTCCACTTTGGGAACTCTCTTAATCATGTCTTTCGTGATCATGAATAAAGTATACTTTATGGGACGCAAATAGACAAACCAAAACCCAGGGGGTGGGTTTTTCTTAACATCATATCAGTAAATATTCTCAATATCAGTGATTACTCCATATAAAAATCACTATTTTTATCGATTTGGTATTTACCTTTTCCATTATAAAAGCTAGGTTATAAACCAAGGAGAAAACAGGAAATGGCAAAATCCACTGATTCTATGAACAAGAAACTTCTTCAGGCTGCTATCACGGCAACTAAGGCAAGTGACATCAAGAAGCTCGTTGAAGCCGGTGCGGACATCAACACTCACAATGAATGGGGTCTCACACCCGTCATGCTCGCAGCTCAGTACAATCACTGTGTGGCTGTTCTCAAGGCCATCATCGAACTCGGCGGCGACATCCATGAAGCAGAACCCAAGTACCGCTCCAATGCACTCCATCTCGCATCCAACAACTCAGATAACCCCAAGGTAATCGAGGCTCTTCTTGCTGCAGGTGCAAACATCGATGCAAGGAACTATCTTGGTGAGACTGCACTCATCATGGCTGTCAACAACAACAGCGAGACCAAGATTGCAACACAGCTCATCAAGTGCGGTGCCGACATCAATGTCTGCGACTATCAGGGTCACTCAGTTCTTGAGTATGCAAAGGCTGTAAAGAAGACATATCTTGTAAACCTGCTTAAGAACAACGGAGCTAAATGACAGCTTCCTTATTCTGACCAACTGGCATGGAACTTCCATGCCCTTTTTTTTATACTTCAGGTATGAAGACAGCTGTTATTACAGGGGCCCTGAGTGGCCTCGCCCAGGCCGTTATAAAATCCCAGCTTGAAGACGGATATACCGTCTTTGAAGGTGACCTGAAGTTCACTGCCCCTGAAGTCATGGGAAATGAACACTTTTTTCCCTGCGATGTCACATCCGGTGAGAGCATCAGAGCCTTTTATGATTACGTCTCATCGAAGACGGACCACGTCGATGTGATCACGAATTTTGCCGGAATCGTCATCCTGGGTTCCTTCGTGGAGCTTCCATACGATACCCTGGACCGCATAATGGATGTGAACATGCTCTCAACCTTCCGCATCAACAACATCTTCTTTCCGCTTGTGAAAGCGGCGAAGGGCAGGATCATAAACATCTCAAGTGAGTATGCCAGGATAACGGCCATCCCGATTCACGGCTACTATCCCCTTACAAAGCATGCCGTCGATAACTACAATGATGCCCTACGCCGTGAGCTTCAGATTCATGGAATTAAGGTAATAGGAATCCGTCCGGGATCCTTCCGAACCAATATGCAGGGCGGGATAAATCACTCCTTTGACGTACTGCTTGACCAGACAGAGTATTATAAGAGATTCCTCCGGCGCATCAAGTTCCTGATGACGGGAGAGCTGAAAAGGGCAAAGGATCCCTCCATTGTGGCAAAAGTCTATATGAAGGCACTTCATAGCCGTCATCCGAGATATTATTATAATGTAAGAAACAGCTTTAAGATGAAGCTGCTGACCATACTGCCAGCTCATCTTCAGGATTTCATATTCAGGCTGTTCTTCTAGGGAGGTAAGATGGAAGAGTACACGATTATCAATGCACTTGATAAGGAAGGAAAGGGTATTTCCGTATACGTTAAGGATGGCATCATCATGGATGTCAATGGAAAATCCGGTGGGGATGTAATCGATGCAGGCGGCAATTACCTGCTGCCCGGGCTTATCGACATGCATATCCACGGGGCCGGCGGATTCGGTTCCGATCTGAACATCACTGAGGACAACCTCTCTTCCATGGCAGCCTTTCTGGAAAGCCGGGGAGTAACCTCATTCCTGCTTGCCGCAAGCTGTTCGCTTTCATTCCTGCAGCGGATGAAGGGCCTGCTTGAAAACTCCTCATACCTGAGAGCCCACGTCATCGGTGTCTACTTTGAGGGACCCTTCATCAACATGGCAAAGAAGGGCGGTCTTCCCGCGGACAGTATCAGGGAGCCTGATGAAGCCTTCCTGGATGAACTTCTTTCCTACAGGATTGAAGGAAAACCCATCGTGAAGGTCATGACAGTCGCACCTGAGCTGGAGGGCGCCGATAAGATCATAAATAAGCTTAAGGAGGCCGGAGTAGTAGTTTCATTCGGTCACAGCCTTGCTTCTTACAGCGATGCCGCAAAGTATCCCGGCTGTCATGTAACACACCTTTACAACGCACAGCGGGAGATAGACCACCGGAAGGCAGGACTGTCACTCTATCCCTTCCGTGACAGGAGTGTCACTGCAGAGCTCATCGCCGACGGTGTGCACGTGGACATGGATGTGGTCGACTTCACTGTTGATGCCATCGGGGACAGAATCTGCCTCATCTCTGACGGAATGAGCTTCTGCGGTCTGGGAGCGGGAAAGGGAAAGTACCTCGGACGTGACATCTACTCTGACGGCAAGGCATGTTACTACTCTGATGACAACATCCTTATTGGATCAGGGTGTCTCATCACGAAGACAGGTGCTGACATGGTGAAAAGGGGAGCTGCCGACCTGAAGGGCTTCGTCCGCATGGCTTCCGAGAACCCGGCACGTGTACTCGGTCTCAATAAGACCGGTGTGATAAGAAAGGGGGCATATGCCGACCTGATCATCCTTGATAAGGAGCTTAACGTAAGTCGTGTCTTCAAGGCTGTCGATCCCGGACTAAAGCTACTGTCAGAGTGCGGAGGATGCTGCAGGTAAAGGGGGACTATTGGTTAATGGCTCTGAAACACGCTATGATTGAAATCACAGGGGAGGGATTTGATGAAAATAGCGGTCATTAACGGAAGTCCGAAGGGAAAATACAGTATCACACTGCAGACGGTACTGTATCTGGAGAGGAAGTTTCCTGAGCATACATTTGAAATTCTGCATGCCGGACAGCGTATAAAGGCGCTGGAAAAGGACTTCCGGGAAGCGGTACAGCTGATGGAATCATCGGATGCCATTCTCTTTTCCTACCCTGTGTATACCTTCCTCTGTCCCTCTCAGCTGCACCGTTTCATCAGTCTTCTGAAGAAGAGTGATGTGTGCCTGGATGGTAAGTTCGTCACCCAGATTTCAACCTCAAAGCACTTCTATGATGTGACGGCCCATAAGTACATTGAGGAAAATGTCCTGGACCTCGGCATGAGGTATGTCCTGGGATTGTCCGCGGATATGGAAGATCTGCTGACTGAGAAGGGCAGGAGGGAAGCAGAGCAGTTTTTCGAACGCTTTCTCTGGGCCGTTAAGGAAAACATTGCGGAAAGCAGGATACTCGGGAGTGAGGATTTCAGACCGGTTGAGGCAACTCTGCCCCTCAGAGGATGCGATCAGAGGCTGTCGGTAAAGGACGTCGTGATCGTGACTGACAATACCGATCCATCGTCAAACCTGGGCAGGATGATAAAGCGCTTCAGGATGCAGCTTCCCTATGAGAGCCGGATAGTGAATATAGCTGAGTATCCCTTTGCCGGTGGGTGTCTAGGCTGCTTCCGGTGCGCCGTTTCTGAAAAATGCGTATACAAAGACGGTTTTGATTCCTTCCTGAGGGATAATATCCAGCGAGCCGATGCCATAGTGTATGCCTTCACGGTTTCGGACCATTCCATGGGCTACCGCTTCAAGGTGTACGATGACCGCAACTTCTGTAACGGGCACAGGACCGTAACAGTGGGAATGCCGGTAGGGTACATTGTTTCAGGACCCTATTCAGATGAACACAATCTCAGAACGGTAATTGAGGCCCGATGCGATACGGGCGGAAATTTCCTCTCCGGTGTGGCAACCGATGAAAGCAATCCCGATCTCATGATTGATCAGCTGGCAAAGAGCCTCTCGTTTGCGCTGGAAACGGGGCATACCGCCCCTCGCACCTTCTGGGGTGTAGGCGGCATGAAGATCTTCCGTGACCTGATCTATCAGATGCGTGGCATGATGAGGGCTGACCATAAGTTCTATAAGAAACAGGGGATTTACGACTTTCCGCAGAAGAACCGCATTGCTTCACTGAAGATGTATCTGGTCGGCATGCTGCTCTCGAATGAAAAGATTCTCAGTAAGATGGGCAATAAGATGAATGAGGGGATGCTTGCGCCGTACAGGAAGATGTTCTTAAAAATGGACAGGGAGATTGCAGATGGTAAACAGAAGTGATGTGAAGCGGAATGCGTTCATGCTTAAGGGTGCTCTTGCCCGATGCGGCTACGACTGGTGGTGGCACTCCTTCACGGGACGCCACATCGTCACGGGTGAGGAGAAGTCTTTCTTCATTGAGTTTTTCACCTGCAATCCTGCACTCGGAGGGGATGAGCCCGTCTTCGGACAGACTCCTCAGCATCAGAAGCCTTCATATCTGATGGTCAAGGCAGGAGCATGGGGTGAGGATGCACTTCAGCTCCACCGATTCTTCGGGTGGAAGAGTGTGAACATCTCAGAGGGTGCCCCCTTCAGCGTGGAAGCGGGTGACTGCTTTCTCTCTGAGACTAATACCCGGGGAAGAGTGAAAGTGGAAAATGCCGAAGCGCACCCCGAGTGGATGTGCAGTGACGGTACCATGAGCTGGGAGCTGGAAATTCATAAGCATATCGCCTTCAACGTGGGGTACGGAGCCAGCAGACCGATGCGGGAAAGCGGTGCGTTTGAGATGTTCTGGCACGCGGAAGGGATGAAGACCTTCTACTCCGGCCATGTGGTTTTCAATGGTGAAACATACGTCGTCACACCGGATACGTGTTATGGATATGCTGACAAGAACTGGGGAAAGGATTTTACCAGTCCCTGGGTCTGGCTCTCATCGTGCAACCTTACCAGCACCATCACCGGAAAAAGGCTTTCCGACAGCGTCTTCGACATCGGAGGAGGGCGTCCTAAGATAGGGCCGTTGGCGCTGAACCGCAAGCTGCTCTCAGCCTTCCATCACGAGGGAAAGGACTACGAGTTCAACTTTTCCAAGTTCTGGACCATGACCAGAACCGAATTCACATGTACCGAAACTGATAGCAGGATAGTCTGGCATGTGGAGCAGAAAACACTCCGCCACCGCATGGTTACCGACGTCACGTGCGAAAAGAAGGACATGCTCCTTATCAATTATGAAGCTCCGGATGGGGCAAAGCGCCACAACAGACTCTGGAACGGCGGTAACGGTGTGGGCACTGTCCGGCTCTATGAACGACGTCCCGGAGGTGAAAAGCTCATCGATGAGGTGCATGCCGAGAACATCGGCTGCGAGTGGGGTGAGTACTGCTGATCGGGAGGAATGCATGAAGAAAGGGAAAAAGATCATTGCATCAGTAGTGCTGGCAGTGCTGGCTGTACTGGGTATCGGTGGATTTGTCTATGTGTCCGATTACTACCATGCGGATGATGATGCCCTGAAAGCCCTGAATCTTCAGGGGGATGGTGTTCAGGTAGAACAGGATGGTGCTGTCATCTGGTTCATTCCGGAAAACCCTGCTGCCGGTATCATCTTCTATCCGGGAGGCAAGGTGGAATATACCGCCTATGCACCCCTGTTAAGATCACTGGCAGAGGAGGGGATTCTCTCGGCACTGGTGAAGATGCCATGCAATCTGGCGGTTCTTGATGCCGATGCCGCATCCGGACTGAAGGATAAGCATTCGGAGGTCGCGTCCTGGTACATGGCAGGGCACTCTCTGGGAGGTGCCATGGCTGCAAACCATGCCGCCAAACATGCAGACTGGTATGATGGCGTGATACTGCTGGCTTCCTATTCCACGAAGGATCTGAACGATACGGGGCTCAGGGTGCTTTCAGTTTATGGCTCTGAGGATGGCGTCATGAACCGGGAGTCCTACGAGAAGTACAGAAATAATCTTCCTTCTGATAGTACTGAAGTGATCCTGCCCGGCGGCAACCACGCCCAGTTCGGCAGCTACGGCCCTCAGGAAGGGGACGGAAGGCCGACCATCTCAAAAGAGGAGCAGATCAGGGCCACAACCGAAGCGGTCATTAATTGGCTCTGAGTTCATGCATGGTTGCCCGTTTCCAGGCACCAGGCTGCGATTCTTCCGATAAGGGCCGCATCCACTTTCCCGTAGGGTATTCTTATCGTACCCTTGTCCGTGTCATAGTCCTTCAGCTCAGCTGCAAAGTGGGAAACCGCTTCCGGCCCTGGGTAAAAGCCGATGTGTTTCTTTGAGGCGGCAAAATGCACGATATTATGGTCCTTCCTGAAGGTGGGCATGCTCCAGGAGATGCACTCCCGGGTACCTGGAAGTGCTTTCCTGAGAATATCGCATAGCTGAATAAGATCGGCCCGTTTCCACTCATCCTGACGCTGGATGTATTCTTCGATCGTTTCAGGGCTCTTTCCGCAGTAGTGATCCTGATCCCTGTTTGCAAACTCCCGTCCGCACTTCGGACACTTCCACTTCTCCCGCTCCCTGAGCGTTACATGCACGCTGTCCCCGAAGCTTTTCCCGATCAGGGCTCTTGTCTTCTTGGGAATTCCCATGACATGGGAGGATGTTCCCATCCTGACAACCTGTCCCCTGTAGGGCACGCCGTCAATGACCGCTTCCACCAGCAGTCTTCCCTTTCCTTCATAGGGCACTTCAATGTAAGAAGCATCCATATCAGGGTTTTTCATTATTATTGCGTCAAAAGTCAGTTCCATATGGTAAGAATAAAGCGCTGAGTACAGGAAAAAAAAGATCACAGCCGTAAATGACTGTGATCCTTTTGATTACATGAATTTTTTCAGTTCAGTTCCTTCTCGACGATGTTGTCATCCACTTCCTTCTGGAGGCGGGCGATGGTTGCCTTCACTTCGTCAGTGAGATCGGAAAGTGCGAAGGACGTGACTTCGTCCGTCTCACGGATCTTCACTTCAACCTTGCCTTCCTTGAGGGAGCGGTTTCCGATCGTGATCCTGATGGGAATACCGATGATGTCCGCATCGGCAAACTTGACACCGGCAGACTCCTTCCTGTCATCGTAAAGCACGTCGATGCCTGCATCTGAAAGTTCCTTATAGAGGTCCTCACCGATCTGGTTGTCCTTGACGAGGGAGATGAGATGTACCTGATAGGGAGCAACGGAGATGGGGAGCTTAAGACCCTTCTCATCGTTGTACTCCTCTGCAAGACAGGCAAGCAGACGTCCCACACCGATACCATAGGAGCCCATGATTACGGGCTTTCTCGTTCCGTCCTCTGCAGTGTAGTAGCAGTTCATGGACTCTGAGTATCTGGTTCCGAGCTGGAAGATGTTTCCGATCTCGACACCCTTGCTTGCGGTAAGCTTCTCACCACAGACGGGGCATGTGTATCCGTCGCGGGCTGATGCGATGTCGGCAACGGTTCCGGTGTAATCGCGTCCGAAGTTGGTGTTGAGGTAGTGATAGCCTGCCTCGTTTGCTCCTGCTACCAGGTTGTTTGACTTGGCAACGGAGTCATCGACAATTGCCATGAAGTTACCCTTTGCACCGATGAGTGAGCCGAAGCCGGGAATTATTCCGCATGCCGTTATCTCCTCATCATGGGCCGGACGAATGGAGTTAGCCCTTGCGGCGTTGGAGAGCTTGCTCTCCTCCACATCCATATCCCCACGGATGATGGCGACGATGAGCTTTTCGTTTTCCTCACCTGTTCTGTCATTGATGAACGTTCCGACCATGAAGACTGCTTTGGCGGTCTGGCGGGCTTCGATACCGAGTGTGGCGCAGAGCTCGTCGATTGTCTTTGAATCGGGGGTAGCGATCTTCTCCATCGGCTTTGCTTCCTCCGCGAAGTACTCCTTCTTGAAGGTGGCAACCTGCCTGTTGGCGGTGTAGCCGCACTTCTTACAGGTTATGATCGTGTCCTCGCCGATAGGGGAGAGGTACATGTATTCGTGGGATACCTTACCGCCCATCATGCCTGAATCGGCACCTACGGCGATGGCGGGAAGACCGCAGCGGGAGAAGATCCTGAAGTAGGCTTTGTAGTGATCGCGGTATACCTTGTCGAGACCCTCCTGATCCTTATCGAAGGAGTAGGAGTCCTTCATCGTGAACTCCCTTACCCTGATGAGACCTGCTCTCGGACGGGGATCATCCCTCCACTTGGTCTGGATCTGGTAAACGAGCAGCGGCATGCGCTTATATGAATCGATCTCGCCCCTTGCCAGGTCAGTTACTGCTTCTTCATGGGTCATTGCAAGAACCATGTCGCGTCCTGCCCTGTCCTCGAAGCGGCTCATTTCCTTATCAATTGAGTAGTATCTTCCGGTTTCCTTCCAGATATCGGCGGTGTTCACGACAGGCATCAGGATTTCCTGAGCTCCGATCCTGTCCATTTCATCACGGATAATCGTTTCTATCTTTGCTGTTGCCTTGAAGCCGAGCGGGAGGAGTGAGAAGATACCCGCACCGAGCTGACGTATATATCCGGCTCTCAGAAGGTATTCGTACCCTTTCGTGTCAGCTCCGTTGGGAGCTTCCCTGAGAGTCCTTGAAAACATGTTTGACATTCTCATGGATTTGCTGTCTCCTATGGGAACGCATTTTACAACAAAGAATAATTACTTTCTACCCTCAGGGTTTGGCCGTATCTGCTCAGGCAGTGAAAAACAACGATGTGAAACTATAAAATACAACCATGCCATATCAAATTATGCTATCCGCAAAAATATTGAATATGTGCTATCATCATCTCATGGACTTTGAAAAAGAGAGAATGGAAGTGGCCGCCACCATGGCGCGTCTCTATGAAAGAACTCTTACCACCGCTACCGGCGGTAATGTTTCAGCCAGGGCAGGGGATGTGATGCTCATAACCCCCTCGGGAAAGGACAAGGCCTCACTGAAGGCTGAGGATATCGCATTGGTCGATATCGCGACCGGATGCCAGATCGGAACCTCGTGGCGTCTCAGCATTGAAAGTGAGATGCACAGGAGCATCTATCTGAAGACAGATGCGAAAGCAGTGGTTCATTCCCATCCTACCTTCGCCAGTCTCTATTCCGCACTGGATGAGACGATAGACACCCACATCATAGCGGAGACTTATTACCTGCTTGATGAGGTCGTCAAGGTTCCCTATGAGCTCATGGGAACCCGTGAGCTTGCCGAGAAGGTAAGCACATATGCATGTAAGGCCCATGCCCTCCTGCTGGAGAACCATGGTGCCCTGACCACGGGAGCGACCCTGCTTTCAGCCTTTGACCGGATGGAGGTGCTGGAGCAGGCTGCAAGGCTCACGTATCTTTCAAAAAGTTTTGGTAAACTGAATGATATTAACGGCGACCGTTTAACGGCGATCGCGGCAATGAGATAGGAGGAGATATGCTCAGCGAGAGTAAGCTTAAGGAGCTGAAAAAGAAGGCTCTTGAACTCAGGGAGAGCACGATAAGGGAAATATCCGCTTTCGGTTCAGGACATATCGGCGGCAGTATGTCGATCATCGAATTGTTAACATACCTTTATTTTGGTGAAATGAACATTGATCCCTCAGACCCGAAGAAACAGGACAGGGACCGTCTGGTATGCTCTAAGGGCCATGCGGGTCCTGCTGTATATGCCGCACTTCAGAAAAAGGGATACTTCCCCGCAGAGTGGCTTATGACACTCAATCAGGGAGGTACGAAACTTCCGTCCCACTGTGACATGACCAAGACACCCGGTGTGGATTTCACCGGAGGTTCCCTGGGACAGGGCATCTCCGCGGCCGTGGGAATCGCCCTCGGCCAGAGACTCCAGAAGCTGAATGCCAGGACCTTCTGCATCATCGGTGACGGTGAGGCCCAGGAGGGTCAGGTCTATGAGGCACTGGAAACCGCAGGGGCATGGAAGCTGGACAACCTGATGATCTTCCTTGACAACAACGGTCAGCAGCTTGACGGCTATGTATCTGACATCATTCCCCAGCATGACCTGAAGGCCCGCTATGCAAGCTTCGGCCTGGAGGTGTTCGAGATCAACGGCCATGACTTCAATGAGATAGCCGATGTGATCGAAAAGGCAAAGGAAATCAGAGATAAGGCGGTTTTCGTCATCATGAACACCGAAAAGAGCCATGGCTACATCCCCGGTGAGGGAGTGAAGTCAAATCACTCGATGCAGATCAGCAGTGAGGCCTGCGAGAAGGCAATTGCCGATCTCAGGGCAAGAGAGGAGGCATAAGGATGGCTTACACCAGGAGATCACACTACAAGGAAATTCTCATAGATGCGGTAAAGGATATTGCAAGGGAGGATGAGAAGGTTGTCTTCCTCGATGCTGATCTTTCATCATGCATCGGTTCAACTGCCTTCGAAAAGGAGTTCCCGGACCGTTTCTTCAACTGCGGTATCGCGGAAGCCAACATGGTGGGTGTTGCCGCGGGACTTTCCTCAACCGGAATGGTTCCCTTCGTCCACTCCTTCGGCTGTTTTGCATCCCGCCGTGTCTACGACCAGCTCTTCCTCTCTGTAGGCTATGCGAAGCAGAGAGTTATTGTCATCGGCTCTGACCCCGGTATCACGGCCCAGTACAACGGCGGTACCCACATGCCCTTCGAGGACATTGCCCTGATGAGGCAGATCCCTGACATGGCAGTTGTCGAACCCTCTGATGACTACTCACTCTACATGCTCACCAAGGCAGTCTATGAAAGCGGCAAGGCCGCTTACATCAGAACCCCGAGAAAGGGTATCGTCTACCGCTATGAAGAGGGTACCGACATCGAACTCGGCAAGGCAAAAGTCCTCAGGGAAGGCTCGGATGTCGCCATCATCGCCCTTGGCGTACACATGGTGAATGAGAGCCTTAAGGCTGCTGACATGCTTAAGGAGAAGGGTATCAATGCCGAGGTCATCGACCTGCTTTCCATAAAGCCGATGGATGAGGAAACGGTCATCGCGGCTGCAAAGAAGTGCGGAAAGGTCCTGGTATGTGAGAACGGACGTTATGCAGGCGGTATCGGTGAGGCCATTGCGGCTCTGCTTGTCAGAAACTGCCCCGTACCCATGGACTTTGTCTCGGTCGGAGAGAGGTTCGGTGAGGTCGGTAATCTCGCATACCTTGCAAAGGCCTTCGGTTTCACTGCGGAAAACATCGCAGCAAAAGCGGAGGCTCTTATCGCCAGGTGACTGTTTCGCTTTCCTCTCCGATAGGCAGGATTTACATCACCGGGGATACCGGTGCGATAACGGAAGTGACTCTCTCTGAAAGGAGAGAGACAGCTTCCACACCGCTTCTGGATGAGGCAGTCAGACAACTTAATGAATATTTTGCGGGAGAGAGACGGGTGTTCTCTCTCCCTGTCCGTTTAGATACCCTGACACAGTTTCAGCAGAAGGTCCTTTCCGCCTGTGCAACCATACCATACGGAAAGACCATGACGTACGGGGAAGTTGCCCGCCTTATCGGTAATCCCAAAGCTTCCCGTGCCGTCGGAGGCGCACTCCACATCAATCCATGCTTCATAATCATTCCATGCCACAGGGTGGTGTCATCATCGTCCCTCGGAGGCTTCGGCTTCGGACCTGAAGTAAAGGAAAAACTGCTCTCTCTTGAAAAAGCGCAAGAAGAGTCGAGCCTATGAATACCCTTCAGTTATAACCTTGCACCTGTAAGGAGGATGGAATGGACAGGGAAATAAAGGCCGTTCAGAGGATGCAGGACTATATTAAGGAAAACCTTTCACGGGAGATAACCCTCTCTGACCTGGCGTCAGTGTCGTACTATTCCCCGTGGCATGCTCACAGACTTTTCAGACAGTACACCGGTGTATCTGTCGGAAAATACATAAGATCTTTACGCCTCAGTGAAGCTGCAGTAAGGCTTAGGGATGAGGATGTGAGCGTGACGGAAGTTTCCTTCGATTCAGGATTTGAGTCGGTGGACGGTTTCCAGCGGGCTTTCAGAAATGAGTTCAGCATCAATCCGGGGTCTTACTCCAGAAGTCCCATACCGATCCCCCTTTTCATCCCGTATGGGGTGAGTTATCGATATGGCAGGGAGAAAAAGAATATGAAAGAATGCCAGAACGTATTTGTGTCCCTCGTTGAAAAGGATGCAAGGAAGGTTGTGATCAAGCGCGGACGTAAGGCAGATGAGTACTTCTCATACTGCGGAGAAGTGGGATGTGACGTCTGGGGCATCCTGAAGAGCATGGCCAGTGAGCCTGTCTGTCTCTACCTTCCGGAGAAGTATATCAAGCCGGGAACCTCTTCCTATGTTCAGGGTGTCGAGAAGAGCCTCGATTACGACGGTCCCGTCCCTGAGGGCTTTGATGTGATAACCCTTCCGAAGACTTCATACCTGATGTTCCAGGGAGAACCCTTTGCCGAAGAAGATTATGAGGAGGCCATTATTGCAGTCAAGCAGGGCATGGATAAGTATGATCCTTCCATACTCGGCTATAAGTTCACTGATGCGGAACCCCGCATCCAGCTTGAACCGGTCGGAAAGCGCGGTTACATCGAACTCAGGGCAGTTGAGAAGATCTGATGTTTCAGGGGCAGAAATGCCCCTGAATTATTTCTTGACAGATTAGATAATCCCATCGATACTGAATATACACACGAGTGTATAGGAGTGTATATGGAATCTAAGAGACAGATAGTCTTTATCATGACCGATACTACCAGATGGGATATGGTAGGCTGCTATGGTTATCCCGACATGAAGACACCTGAGCTTGATAAGCTTGCTTCGGAGGGCGTCAGATACAATAAGGCATACTCATGCCAGCCTGTTTGCGGACCTGCCAGAAGTGCGATCTTCACCGGACGTTTCCCGCACTCCAACGGAAGCTTCACCAACTGTGTTCCCCTTTGGGCAAACGTGAAGACGATAGGGGAGTACCTTCAGCCTGCAGGTATAAGCACCGCATACATCGGTAAGTGGCACCTGGACGGAGGCGACTACTTCGGAAACGGAGTGTGTCCTGCAGGATATGATAAGGACTACTGGTATGATATGAGATGCTACCTGGAGGAGCTGAGCGAGGAGGACAGGAGAAAGTCCAGAAAGGAAAGCACGTCCCTGGAAAACGGAGGCATTGATGCTTCCTTTACCTTTGCTCACAGGATAGCTGACAGGGCAATCAATTTCCTCGAGCGTGATAAGAATAAGGACTTCTTCCTTGTGGTCAGTATGGATGAGCCCCATCAGCCTTATCTCTGTCCTGAACCCTATGCCAGCATGTATGAAGGCTATGAGCTCCCGATCACACCGAGCTACTATGATACTCTTGAGGATAAGCCTGAGCTTGAGAGACTCTGGGCCGGTGACAACTTAAAAGAGGATAAATCAAAGCTTAAGATAAAGCCGCAGCTGTTCCTGGGGTGCAACAGCTTTGCGGACCATGAGATCGGAAGGGTTATCGATAAGGTAAGGGAGGTGGCTCCCGATGCCATGATCATCTACACCTCCGATCATGGAGAAGCGCTCGGTGCCCATTCCCTTTCACTGAAGGGCCCGAGTGTCTATGAGGAGATTGCTCATATACCCATGATAATTAAGGGCGGTGCATATATGAAGGCACCCCAGGGTAGGGTCTATGACCACGTTACCAGTCACATCGATCTGGTACCCACCTTCCTTGATTACTATGGTATCAAAGTTCCCGGTGAGCTTAACGGCGTATCGATGAGACCTATCATAGAGGATCCGGAAAACAACACTCTCCATGATACTGTATTCACAGAGTTCCACCGTTATGAGCAGGACCATGACGGCTTCGGCGGGCTTCAATTCATGAGGGCTGCAATATCGGACAAGGCAAAGCTTGCCATCCACCTGATGGACAAAGATGAACTCTTTGATACGGTCAATGATCCATATGAGCTTAAGAACCATATCGATGATCCTGAGTATGCAAATGTAAGGGATAAGCTGCATGAGGATATCCTGGACATGATGAATCGCACCCGCGATCCCTTCAGGGGATATCAGTGGAGGTGCAGGAGCTGGAACCGGGATAAGTATTCACCTGAGTGGGAGTGTGACGGTTACACGAGACAGAAGGTGACTGAGCCGGGTGAGCTTCAGGAGCTCGACTACGATACTGGTATGCCGATAACGGAGTTTATCAGGTATAAGAAGAAGTATAAGAAGCCAGCTGGTACGGTATGAAGAGTGTGAAAAGGAAGGACATTGCCATTGAGGCCGGTGTCAGCGAGACCATTGTAAGCTACGTCATCAATGGTAACAGGTATGTGGATGCCGAAAAGAAAAAGCGTGTGCTTGGAGCGGTTGAAAAGCTTGGTTACATACCAAGTCCGATTGCACGTGCACTTAAGGGTAAGACCAGCAACCACGTACTGTTCATAGCCGATGACATGATGAGTGAGTACTTCGGCATCATCATCGGAGAGATGGAAAAGCGCCTCAGCGGTAAGGGGTATATGATCTCGCTTTCTGCCGACAAGGGTGATCCTTCCTTTGTAAGAAGGGTGCTGGACTGGAACTTTGACGGTGTCATCGTAGGTTCAAAGACTATGGACAACTCTTCCATTCAGGCACTCATATCTTCCGGTATCCCGACAGTGATACTTGCGATCAATGAATATCCCGTCTTTGAAGGCCGGTACGGAATCATATACACGGGTCTTAAGCAGGGTGCATCTGATGCCGTTAAGGCAATGCGTAAGACCGGACGGAAGAAGATCGCATATGTGGACTCCCTTTCATCCAGAGAGGTCCTGAGTACGGACTACCGATATCAGGGGTACTTGGAGAGCGTGGAGGATAAGGTGGTAATCTCCGGGGCATCATCCCAGGAGGAGCTTGAGATTAAGGTTCGTGATGCATACAGGAAAGAACACTTTGACGGGATCCTTGCCAGAACCGATACCGTCGCCCTTTATGCGATAAAGGCCCTTAAGGATATAGGCTTGAGTGTTCCTTCCGATGTGTCGGTCATCGGGTTCAACAACTCAAAGATGTGTGAGTACACATCCCCGACACTGACCAGTGTCAGAATAAGACAGGATCTGATTGCTGAAAATGTATTGCTTCTTTTAACGAAGCTAAAGGAGGGAAGTGAAAATATTGTTATTAGCATCGAGCTTGAAACGGAACTTATTCTACGGCAAAGTACAATCTGCTGAAAATCTATTTAAAACTATGCTTAGATTGCAGAGACGATTTAAAGCTTGACAGTCATGCAGTAGTCACATAGGATAGAAAGTGGCAAAGCCAATCAAGGTCTGCATTAGTGCTATAGCCATTTAACCATGGTGGGGCAGACATCAATAATCAAATACTTTCAGAACAAGACGAGAGACTGGTATACGTCATAAATCACGGGAGGTGCTCGCAGAAAAACGGCTGTTTCCCCCATTTTTGAGCCGGATTGTCATTGATTACAGATCATCAGTGAAGGTCATAATTGAGGAATTCAGTAATAGTTATTGATTTTCAGCGAATTCTTCAGGAATTATGCTGTAGGACCTACTGAAAGTACTTGGTGATTGATCGCACATCAGGTTGCGTGAAACAACTGAGGGAAAAGTAGGTAGTAGGACCTGCTGAAAGTACTTGGTGATTGAGCGCACCTGCCATATTGTGTAGTGTGTTTTCTGTCTCTTTCTTTTTTCCCACATAGCCATCCGCTGATGTTAAACTGTACTTCATGAAGGAAGTACTTGAAACAATCCCTGTATGGGATGCGCTTAAGGAAGATACGGAGTGTCCGATCTGCTCGCTGATGATGAGGGCTGAGGAGGATGCGCTTAAATACTATCTGGGACCTGCCGTCATGGTTCCTGAGATCAGGGTACAGATCAACAGTAAGGGGTATTGCAATGACCACTGGCAGAAGCTGGCCGCAATGAATAAGGCCCAGCCGCTTTCCCTTTCCCTGGATACCTACTATGAGGAGAGCAGGAAGATATTCGCACCCTCCTTTGCCATGATAGGAAAAGCCGGAAATGCCAGAAAGGCCCTGAAGGGATTTGATGCACTGGAAGAGGCTGTGAGAAAGAGGGAGGAAGGATGTCTTGTCTGCGACTACATGAAGATGCGGCTCGACAGATATACCGCTACCTTCGCCGTCCTTTATGATCAGGATCCGGAGTTCAGGGAAGCTCTCTCAAAGAGTAAGGGATTCTGTGTTCATCACACTCTTGATCTCGTCCATGCGGCAAAGGCAAACATCAGCGGTGATGTCCTTACCGAGTATCTGAAGACGCTCTCCTCCCTTCTGGAGAAGAATCTTGAGCGGGTTCAGAAGGATGTATGGTGGATGACTCAGAAGTATAAGAGCGAGAACAGGGACAAACCCTGGAATGGCTGTGAGGATGCGTACAAGAGGGGTGCCGACAAGCTTACCGGCAGGGGCATCATCACTCCTTAGATTTTTTCCTTCTCTTTTTGGGCTGGGGGATGAGCAGGAGCTGTTCATCAGGCTTTTGATCCTCCATCCGCTTCAGCAGCGAGTCGCTGTAGTCATGCTTTGAAAGGTGGAGATAATCCGTGAAGGATGCGGCAAACCTGTAAAGCAGCACATACTCCTTTTCGGAAAGAATCGAGAGTGCCAGCGTGAAGGCTCCCGTTTCCTCATGGAGCCTTGAGGCTTCGTCCTTCTCTGCCTTTGAAAGGTAGTCTTCCTCGATATAGAGGGCCATCACCAGCCGCAGGTCCCTCTCCCTGACTATGATGTCGGGAGTTATTCCGGTCCTTTCGTTGGTCACGGGGAGGGAGATGTCTATCAGATATCTCCCGCCGGTTTCCCTGTCCATCTCGGACGCAAGACGATGGGAGAACGCTATTCTGTTCTTCTTATGCTGGAAAAGATAGGGATAGTTTTCAAATGTTCTCTGGAGGGACGCCCTGAAAGCATCGAAGAGCGTTATCTCCACATCACGTCCTATTCTGCCTGACAAACCACAAGCTCCATTTCACTTACTTTTGCTATTGTCTGAAAAATTGAACAGTAGCCGCAGGTTGCTTCACATGCCTTTCTGAAGGCATCAAAATCGGAAGGGTTCTTCACCGTGACGGTCAGTCTGGTGTGCTTAAGTGTCGTGGGGGATTCCTCCCGCTTGACACCCTCCACATGGATGTCGCACCAGTCATAGGTGATGCCATCCTTTATCACATCGGTAAGTGTTGAGTACCAGCACCCTGAGAGTGCTCCGAGGAGATACTCATATGGGCCGATCGTTGAATCGAAGTAGTTGTCACGTCCATCCTTTGAGTGGAAGGAACGTGATGTCTGAGTGAAGTGTGCGAAAATCTCTCTTGCCATGATCTAATAATATATTCTTCCCGTTATTTTGTCACAGAAAAATCGAAGTGAGTCATGTCGTACGGTGACTGCCGTACAATTTCTTCCATGTAGGAGCCGAAGGAGATGCCTTTCATCTTCTCCTGCCAGAGGATCCAGTCAGGATCCTCACTGTCAACCTCTGATTTCCCTGCGAAGTACTCCCTGTTTATCCTGGCGGCAAAGGCTCTGAGGCGGGCATCCTCTTCCTCAGTGAGCGCTTTGCCTGAGAAGGCTTTTGACAGCTTTGAAAGAGTCGTCGCATCGAAAAAGTCAGCTGAGTACTCTGAGAAATTCAGAAGGGATGGAAGTGTCATGCCGTTTTCCTCAGCCCATGAGGACACATCTACGCTTCTGGTTTCGTAGTCAGTAATTATGCCGTTACTTATATTGATTACCCCGTACTGGTTGGGAAAAACCGCCAGGGAGGATGCGGCTATGTCGGTAAAGCCGTCTTCATGGTTGATGTGCTGGATGTGGAGGTGTCCCGCCAGGTTGAGCCGGACGTCATACTTATTATAGAGCTCCATCAGGCTTTCCGCATTCATGACCGTATATCCGAATCTGAACCTGTCTTTATGAACACTCATTGGCTGATGGGTTGATTAGATGACCTTTATGCCCTCGCTTCTGGCCTTTTTCAGGTTTTCCTCAATCCACTGAAGTGTTTCCTTCCTTACAGTGCAGAAAGTGTCATTGGCATTCACGTCAACCATCAGGATCCAGAGCGAATCACTGACTGCACCGAAGTAGCTCAGGGAGTGTTCATCCCTTGAGACGGCATTGGCATAGCCCAGCTTTGAGTAGATTATCGGGAAGTCCTCATTTTCAATACTGTTCTTTTCATATACCTTTCCGTCTCTGAATATGTATGCGGTCCCGTCCGTGTCATGATTTCCCGGTATGACGAACACCTTTATTCCCGCTTCCGTGAGCTTCTCAAGTGATTTCGCAAAGTCCCTGTGGCTCTCTTCGGCACCGTTAAGGGTCAGGTCCCCTGAGATTACCACTGCCTCGGGCCTGAGCTGCAGCATGTCACGGACGAAGGCTTCTGTCAGATAGGGGGTGAGGTGGGTGACCTTTCCGTCTGCGTTTTTCACTATCGACATGAAGTGGTCGCCGTAATCGGTAAGCTTTGGCGACAGATAGTGGGGATCGGTGGCATGTACTATGGTAATTTCCTCGCCCCGGGACCTCTCCCGTTCCTTCACTGCCGCGGCGTTAAGTGCGGTCAGCACCGTAAGCAGCACAATTATGATCGCCTTTGTTGTTCTGGACATGAAGACATTATAGTCGTGAGTTTATGGTTGTGTACATCTGTTGATTTTTGCATTTGAAAGGACTATTTTTCTTATATGTTATCACTTGACTTACTTTATCAGGCAGCGTTCGCACTCAAGGACGTTGCGCGCAATACAGATTTAATCCGTGCACCCCGCATGTTCCCTGAGGGCGAGGTGTATCTCAAAACCGAAAACCTGCAGCTTACCGGTTCCTTCAAGCTCCGCGGTGCCTACAACAAGATCGCAAGACTGAGCCCTGAGGAAAAAGCCAGGGGTGTCGTGGCCTGTTCTGCAGGCAACCACTCCCAGGGTGTTGCCCTGGCAGCCCAGAGGGCAGGGCTTTCCGCAGTGATATGCATCCCTGAGGGAGCACCCATTTCCAAGGTTGAGGCAACAAGAAGCTACGGTGCCGAGGTCGTGCTTGTCCCCGGTGTCTATGACGATGCCTATGAACGCGCCCTGAAGATTGCCGAGGAGACAGGAAGGACTCTTATCCATCCCTTTGATGATGATGACGTCATCGCCGGTCAGGGTACTATCGGTCTTGAGATCCTGAACCAGCTTTCCAGCGTCGATGCAGTGGTGGTGCCTGTCGGAGGCGGCGGACTCATCAGCGGAGTTGCCTTCGCCATCAAGTCCCTGAAGCCCAGCTGCAAGGTTTACGGTGTTCAGGCCGCAGGCGCGCCCTCCATGGTCGAGGCCCTGAAGAAGGGAAAGCGCGAGGCTCTTGCCAGTGCCGCATCCCTTGCCGACGGTATTGCCGTGAAGCTTCCCGGTGAGAAGACCTTCGAATACTGCAGGAAGTATGTGGACGAGATCGTCACCGTAACCGATGATGAGATCGCATCCGCCATCCTCACCCTCATGGAGCAGCAGAAGCTTGTTGCGGAAGGAGCCGGTGCGACTCCCGTCGCAGCTCTCCTTGCCGGTAAGATAGACATCAAAGGCAGGAAGACCGTGTGTCTCGTCAGCGGCGGTAACATCGACGTCACGATCCTTTCCCGTGTCATCACGAGAGGTCTCATGATGCAGTCCCGTCTCATCGAGCTTGAGATCGAGGTATTCGACAGACCCAAGCAGCTGTCCCAGGTATCCCAGCTGGTTGCCGATCTCGGGGCAAACGTCTTCAATGTCGAGCATGACAGAAAGACTGACAGCATAGACCTCAAGCACTGTATCCTCCGCCTCGGTCTCGAGACAAGGAACAGGGAACACATCGACCAGATCATCACGGCCATAAGGGATCATGGATGGAGATGCAGGGAACTTTGAGAAAGTATATCTTCTTTGACGTGGACGGAACGCTTCTTCCCTTCGGGGAAGATGCGACCGAGAGTACCAGGAGAGCACTCCGTCTTGCCCATGAAAAGGGGCACCGGCTCTTTCTGAGTACCGGTAGGAGTCCTGCCGAGCTTGATCCGAGACTCAGCGCCTTTGCATTCGACGGCGGAGTGTTTGCAGGAGGCTCGATCGCCATTGCCGGAAATGAGAGGATCTATGAAAAGTTCTTCTCCAGGGAGCAGGTTGAGGAGATCTTCGCCCTTGCGGAGGAAAACGGCTGGCTTTTGCTCCTTCAGACGGACAGCGGCTCATACATGACACCTGAAATGAGGGATGCGCTCTATGCCATGTTCATGGCTTCCCTGGGCCGTCTTCTGGTCATTGAAAACCTGTTCACTGAGGAAAAGCCCACCTTCAGGCCTAATATCACAAAGATGATCGTGATAACGTCGAAGCACGATGTGAAGGAGATCAGGGAGAGTCTCAAGGGGCGGTATGACATTGTCGACAACACAATGGGTGTCCCCCTTGACGACTGTGCCGAGATCGTCATTCCCGGAGTTTCGAAGGCAACAGGGCTTTATGCAATAATGGACCATTACGGTGCATCCGTTTCCGATTCCATTGCCTTCGGGGACGGTGCAAATGATATCGAGATAGTCTCGGCGGCAGGCTTCGGAGTCGCCATGGGAAATGCCAGTGAAGGGCTGAAGAGGGTCGCTGACTACGTCACCGGTGATGTTAAGGGAAGCGGCATTTACGATGCCCTTGAATATCTGGGGGTGTTTAAGTGAAGAGTGAGTACCGTTCATCGATAAGGTCAAAGATGCTGATCAGGAACGCACTGCTGTCATTGATGGCGGAAAAGCCGTTCGATAAGATCACGATCACGGACATAGTCAACCGTGCCGACATAAACAGGGGCACGTTCTATGCCCACTACAAAAACACCACTGAGGTGCTGGAGAAGATTCAGAGTGATGCGGTGGGTGAGGTAAGACGCATCTTTGAGTCGATGGACTACAGAAAGTTCTTCACTGAAAGCGAAGCAGTCCTGACCGAGATTTCCGATTTCCTCAGGAAGGATTTCGAGTACTACAGGATGCTCATCACGATTGATGGGGGAAAGGGCTTCCTCGCTTCCTGGAAGGACAGTCTTGTGGGCTTCTTCTCAGGCATGTCATTCCTTTCATCCCGATCGGCGGATGGCGGCAATGAGTGCTATGCGGCGATCAACTTCGCCATCAACGGCCTTGCTGACACATACCTCGACATTCTCATGGGAAAGTCCAGGATAACGCTGGAAGAAGCTCCCGTATACCTATCAAAGCTGCTCAGGAGACTGATGTCTCCCTATATCAGCACCACGGTTTAACAACAGAAGAAGCAGCAGAAGCGCATCATTAAGAGGGAGAGACAGAAGGATCCGATTCCGCCCGAGTATACGTGGCCGTAGCTCCTGTTCTGCTCCTGATAGGTGCTTCTGCCTGTTTCCAGGTAGTTAAGCAGGTTTCTGTACTCCTGATTGTTCGGATCCAGAGAGCATGCCTTTCTGGCGTTCAGGGTTGCTTCCGTGGCATTGCCGAGGTTCGCATGGCAGATCGCGGCAAGATAATACCACTTCGCATTCCTGTCCTTCTGATCTAGCTGGGAAAGGGCATTGAGGGCCTCTGAGAATCTTCTGTAGCGGATGTAGTTCTGTGCGGCCTGGAATACCAGCGGCTCCTCCGTCGAGGAATCCTGATAGGACGTGCTCTCGAACGGATTGTAGCTGTTCTTCCTGTTCATTATCTCATCGTATGCCGCATTGATTTCCTGCATCTTCTTCTCCGCATCAGGGGAGTTTCCGGTGACGTCAGGGTGATACTGCTTAGCAAGCTTTTTGTAAGCCTTCTTTATCTCTTCTTCGCTGGAGTTCGGACTGACGCCCAGAACACTGTAGGGATCTCTCATATGCTTTTCTTCCTATTCAGGATCTCGTACCTGCTCCAAACACCACTGTATATGATGTTCCTAAGTATTGAAAGATTATCATCAAGGGGTAATCTTTCCAGACCCGATGCGGCCTGGGACAGTGAAAGCTCCAGAAGTTCCTTCACTTCCGCACTGAAATCATCCTTCTGCGAGAGTGTCTTCAGGGGATTGTAGTGGGAGTGCCTGATATCCTTCTTCAGGTCATCCACCGCATCCATGATGTATATGAATGAACCGAGGGCCCTGCCTATGGAGGTGAGACTGTCGTGGAATACATCCTCACGGGGTGCGAAAACCTCCTTGATCATGTCGCCGGAAAGGGCTGAAAGGGTGGTCACATCCTCTTCCCCGAGCTTTTCGATGGACAGTATCTTCTGGTAATTGGAGCTTACCGCATCGTACTGTCTGGGGTACTGCTGCCTGAGCCCTATGGCTATGCTTTCAAGGGCAAGCAGTTTCCTGCTGTCCTTCAGCTGATCATTGTCTATTGATTTGTCCTTGAGGGAGAAGTAGGAAAGCAGCACCTGCATGTCGCTTACATATTCGGTAAGCTCGTTGACGATATAGGCATGTTTGCCCAACGGGTGGACGACACAGCGCTTTTCCGCTTTTCTGTCATTAGTGTTGTACAGATCAGAAAGGAGGAGGTATAGGAAGGTCATGTCGTATGAAAGGAGGGAGAGTCCGCGCTTGGAGTACTTTCTTTCAAGACCGTCGCAGAGGCCGCAGTAATATGCTTTGTATCTCTCCAGATCCTCCTTTGAAAGCTCCTTCCTGTTAATTGTCACGTAGCCGAACATATCAGGTCTTACCTATGAATTTCTCTCCGCACTTGGGACAGGTAATCCTGACCTTGCCCTTACCGCGGGGAACGAAGCATGATGCCTTGCATTTGGGGCAGTAGAACATCTCGTGGGTCTTCAGCTTTTCCTTAAGAGCCTTCTTCTTTGCCTTTTCAGCTTCCTTTGCCTGCTTTGCTGCCGGATCTCCGGTGAATAGGTGCCTGAACTTATAGTTCTCCCTGTAGCGTTTGTTCTTATCCTTCGAAAGGATCCTGAATATGCTTCCGGCAAGGGCGGCAACACCCAGCAGGGTGAGTATCGGGGTGACATATGGATAGGAGAACGCACCTGCGCCGACTATCGCGATAAGGCCGACGACGGAGAGAAAGAGTGCGAGCTCGTCGGCACCGTTTCTGTCCTTCAGGAAGTCTTCCATCATCTTCTGAAATTTGTTCATGGTTTTAAATATCCGAAATATTATTGCCTGCGTCAAGAAAAGTATTATACTTTGCGGATGGAGATTTCGTGAAATGGAAAAAAGAATGTATGTATGCCCAAAATGCGGGTGCACACACTATGTAAGTGATACCATTCAGACGACAGGAGGAAACTTCTCGAAGCTCTTTGACGTGCAGAACAAGAAGTTCGTCACTGTCTCATGTTCCGACTGCGGTTATACCGAGCTCTACAGGAAGAGCGGTAACAGTGCGCTCGATATCCTGGATTTCTTCATGAACTGAGGTATTGAAGTGAAAGTTATTGCACACAGGGGCTTTTCGGGAGTCTACCCGGAGAATACAATGCTTGCCTTTGAGAAGGCAGTCGAGGCAGGAGCTGACGGAATTGAACTCGATGTCCATCTTTCAAAGGACGGAGAGGTCATGATCATCCATGATGAGCTGCTTAAGAGGACCGCGGGAGTTGACGGTGCCGTTTCACACTACACCAGAAGCGAGCTGGAAAGGATAAGCGCCGGTAAGACAAAAAACGATGAGTTCGGCTTCACTCCGATTCCCTCCCTTGAGGAGTATCTTTCGTTCATGTCGGAACACAGGGATCTGGTTACCAACATCGAGCTGAAGACCGCTCCGGTCTACTATCCCATGATCGAGGAGAAGACCCTCGCCCTGGTCAGGAAATTCGGTCTGGAGGACAATATCATCTATTCCTCCTTCAACTGGCTATCGGTCCTGAAAATGAAAAAGCTCACAGGGAAGAGCAGGTTCGGTCTTCTTTTCTCAGGCATGAGGCTTTACCATCAGGCTCCCCTGATGAGGGATATGGAGCTGGATTACTTCCACCCCGATTTCAATGATCTCACCGATGAAATCGTCTCAGGGTTTCATGAGGGCGGCATAGGCCTCAATGTCTGGACCGTAAATGAGGTCGCAGACATTGAAAGGTGCAGGGACTGGAACGTGAACGGCGTCATCACGAACTACCCTGACAGGGCGCTTACTGTTCGTTCAGCCACCTTGTGATGAAGACCTTCGCACTTCTGTTCATCTCATCCATGAAGGCGTTAGTGTACTTTCTGTTGTAGTAGTAATCGGCAACGGAACCGGTGTTGTCCAGCGGAAGGAGCTTCTTGTTCTCATAGTTGGCCCTGTGGTGCTCATACTGACTGAAGATGGCTTCTTCCGTGAGGTCTGCATATCCGTTCTCCATGAAAAGGGATGAATCGGGATCGGGACGGGGCGTGACCGCTTCCCGCTTCTCTGAGAGGGGATAACCCATTATGAGCATTGCGGCGGGAATTGCATGGGCAGGAAGGTTTAAGAGCTTCTGAAGACGCTCGTAGTTTTCTATCACATCCCCGATGTAGCATGAGCCAAGGCCAAGGGCTTCGGCCGCTATGACCGCATTCTGTGCCGCTATTATCGCATCCTGCATGCAAAGGTGCATGTCGCCGAGTCCTGTTTCCCTCATGGGCTTTGAGAACTTCTCAGGGGAACCGGAGTACGTGAAAAACTTCTCCCACTTGTTGTTATCCGCAAGGAAGACCCAGACAAGGGGAGCATTTTTTATCATAATCTGTGAGTCGCAGATCTCAGCCAGCTCCGCCTTCTTTTCCGGATCGGTCACCTCGATCACGGAGTAAAGGAGCATGTTTCCCGCAGAGGGAGCTCTCATGGTAAGGCGCTTGAGCTCCCTGACGGTCTCACCGTCCACGGCCTCCTGCCTGAAGGCCCTGCAGCTTCTTCTCGTGTTGATAAGTTCAATTGTTTCTCTGTTCATGAATGATATCTTACTACCGGGACGTTCTTTTTCAAAGCGGTAGTTGACTAAAAGTGAAAATGAGAATAATTCTCATATTTAATGTACAGTACAAGACAGAAAGAAGAGCTGATTGAATATCTCAGAGAGGTTAAGGAGCCCAAAAGCGCAACGGAAATAGCCCTTGCCCTGAAGGACGTGGGTAAGAGCACGGTCTTCAGGCTGCTGTCCCATCTGGATTGCGAGGGACTGGTCCGTTCCTACAGTGAGAACCGTACCAGATACTATGTTTGGAAGGCTTCCTCATGTCATGAGCATCTCCATGCCTCCTGCCGTGCCTGCGGCAGGTATGTCCATCTTGATCATGATACGAGTGAAAAGATCGAGCGTCTCATGGAGGCCGAAGGCATGGTGCTGGATGAGAACTCCGTGATTCAGGCGCTCTGCAGCGACTGCAGGAAGAAGGTGGGAAAGTGAAGCGGTTTTCATTGATTGTTTTTTCCCTGCTCCTGTTCGCAGTATCCTGTTCCAGGGCTCCGGAAGCCGATGGCAGGCTTAAGGTAACATGCACCAACTTTCCCGCATACGATGCGGCCAGGGCGGTATTCTCTGACCGGGCTGATATCAGGATGATCCTGCCCTACGGCGGAGAGAGCCACTCCTATGAGCCCACCGGAGATGATGTGGTGAGGATAATCGAGAGTGATCTCTTCATCCACTCGGGCGGTGAGAGCGAGTACTTTGCCCAGAGGATCATCGATTCCCTTGACTCTGATGTGAGGACCTTTGCCCTTACCGATAACGTCAGTGTCCTTTTCACCGAGAGCGATGAGGGGATAATCCAGAAGGAGGAGGAAGAGGAAGGGGAGGTTGTTGACGAGCACGTATGGACCGGGATTTCCAACGAGATCGACATAATAAACAACCTCTGCCGCACGGCCTGTGAGATGGATGAGGAAGGTGCCGAGTACTACAGGGCCAATGCCGCTTCCTATGTGAAACAGCTGGAAGAGCTTAGGAGTGAGTTTGAGGAGACCGTAAGGACCGCGAAGCGGAGGACACTGGTAGTGACAGACCGTTTCCCGCTGCTTTATTTCACGGAGGAATTCGGCCTTGATTACATAGCGGCGTACCCCGGATGTGCCGCTGAAACCGAGGTCAGCGCATCGACCGTTGCCCGGATAATAGATTATGTGAGGGAAAACGATATTCCCGTCGTCCTGCACATGGAACTGGCAAACACTCTCCTCTCAGAGACCGTGGCAGATGAAACCGGATGCAGGGTGCTGGAGTTCAGCGCCTGTCACAACGTATCCAGGAGGGAAGGTCTTGCCGGTGTGACATACATTGACCTGATGAAAAGAAATGTGGAAGTACTTAAGGAGGCACTGAACTGAAAGATCTCATTATAGGTAAGGACCTGGCCCTCGGCTATGAGGATCAGGTGGTGGCAAAGGGACTTGACTTCACTGTGGCTGAAGGGGACTATCTCTGCATTCTCGGGGATAACGGTGCGGGAAAATCCACACTGGTGAAGGCCATTCTGTCCCTTCATGAGCCTCTCTCGGGCTCCCTTGAGTTCACGTTTCCGCGCTCTGAAATAGGATACCTTCCCCAGCGTACCGAGGTGCGTAGGGACTTTCCGTCCTCTGTCTGGGAGGTGGTGCTCTCAGGGTGCGTCAACTCCCTGTCCCACAGGCTCTTTTACGGCAGAAAGGACCGAATGAATGCCGAGGCCAATCTGGAGCGCATGGAAATATCAGATCTCAGGAAGCAGTCGTTTTCAAACCTGTCGGGAGGTCAGCAGCAGAGGGTGCTGCTTGCCAGGGCCCTCTGTGCGGCAAAGAAAGTGCTGCTGCTTGATGAGCCGGTGGCAGGTCTGGACAGTCATACCTCATCTGAGCTTTACCGTCTCATCGATGATCTCAACAGGGACGGCATGACCGTCATCATGGTCACCCATGATGTTCACCCCGCTCTGAACAGTGCGGGAAAAATACTCCACCTCGGGCGCACCTTCTTCTTCGGGCTGCGTGACGAATACTTTAAGAGCGAGGTGGGAAAGAGATATCTGGAGGAGAGCGGACACCATGACTGAGATGCTTTCATATTCATTCATGCAGAGGGCGGTGCTCGTGGGCCTGCTTGTATCCCTCTGCTCATCACTGCTCGGCGTCTCCCTGGTGCTGAGACGGTTTTCCATGATAGGGGACGGGCTGTCCCACGTGGGCTTCGGAGCCCTTGCCATCGCAAGCGTGCTTTCGGTATCGCCCCTTGCCTTCACGATTCCGGTCGTGGTGGTTGCGGCAGTGCTGCTTCTGAAGATAAATGACAGAAGCCGGATCGCGGGGGACAGTGCGATCGCACTCATATCCTCCTCCGCATTGGCCATAGGCGTCATAGTGATAAGCTGGGTGAAGGGAACCAACACCGACATAAACAACTATCTCTTCGGTTCCCTGCTGGCGGTGTCAAAGAGCGATGCGGTCTTCTCAGTCATCCTCTCAGCCGTTGTCCTTCTCACCTACATACTGCTCTATCCGAGACTTTATGCGGTGACCTTCGACACCGTGTTTGCCAGGGCCGCCTCACTGAAGGCTGACAGGTACACGACACTCCTGGCAGTGCTCTCTGCCCTTACCATCGTGCTTGGAATGAGGATGCTCGGTTCCCTGCTGATCAGTGCCCTGATAATCTTTCCGTGCCTGAGTGCGGGAAGGGTATTCTCGACCTACAGGGGCGTGACGGTAGCCTCCGCAGTGATATCCGTCACCGCATTTCTCGTGGGAATAACGGCAAGCTACGGGCTCGGAACTCCCGTGGGCGCCTCGATCGTAGTGGTCCATCTGGCCATCTTCCTCCTGCTGTCCCTCGTTCGTCTGGTAAGGGAAGGGGCAGTAAGGAGAAAGCTGCTTAAGGACTGATAATGAAAGACCTCTTTCCCGGATGTGGGAAAAGAGGTCTTTGTCATCAGGCGTTTTTGCCTTTGTTTGAATAGCCCTTCGGCTGAGGCCAGTGATAACCGCGCTGGTTGTAGAGGCCGAAGTCAGGAGCCGGGGTGAAAGCCGCCAAGATCAGGTTAAACCTGCTCTGATATGCAAGGAAGTTGCTGAGTCGTCTCACGCTCTGGATGTTCTCATAGGAGAAACTGTCGGTTTCCGAGAGATATATACGTACGTCGGAGTTTATCTTCTCAATTGAGGATAGGTAGAGCTCAAGGTATTTGCTTTCCCAGGCATGACTGTACTGGGTGATGGCGGATCTGCAGTTCTCTATATCCACAAGGATGTTGTTTGAGGATGAGATCTTGAAGAAAAGTCTGTCCTGAGCCGCCCTCTCATCACTCATGACCCTGAAAATGAATAAATAAGTGATCGTCACAAGCAGTATCGCGAATATCCCGAATGTGACAAAAACATTTATGATGCTTCTTCTTCCTGTGTACATTTCATTGTCCCGATAAGGGTTATGATACCATGAAATGGGGGATAAGAAAGAAAAGCCGCATCTCTAAAAAAAACTCATCTTCATATGATCAGGCTTAAATTTAAGCCCCTTCAGTGAGAATCTCTTTATATATGCGAAATGGTGAAGCCGTTTTCAGAAGCTATTCTGCGGAACTCATCCTCAGAGATTCCAATATCCTTAGCGGCTTCGGATAAGGTTTCAAATCCCTTACCGATAATTTTTATCTTCTCGCAGACTCTTCCGATTATCAGTCCCTCTGCAAAGCCTTTTGCATATTCTCGTTTAAATCTAAGTTCTTCGCCTTTTTTACGCCTGCTGCATAAAAAGCATTGTTCATGAGTGAACTCATACTGTTTTCTCCTTCCGGCAAAAGACCGGGAGAGGAGGCATACGCCTCCCTGACTTGCAGTCACTTTGCCCCCTACAAAATGGTGAAGCCGTTTTCAGAAGCTATTCTGCGGAACTCATTTTCAGAGATTCCAATATCCATAGCTGCTTCGGATACGGTTTCAAATCCCTTACCGATGTATTTTATCTTCTCGCGGACTCTTCCGATAATTTCTCCCTCCGCACGACCTTTGGCTTCACCTTTGGCTTCACCTTTTTTCATGCCTGCTGCATAGAATGAATTTGACATCATGTTGATCACTTTGTTTCCTTCCTCCGTATTCTTGTAGAAATTCACTTCCCTCCGGATGTAGTCGACTCTCATGTCATCAGGATTGCAGCACCCAAAATCATGAAGGATATCCGCAAGCCTGCTGCCATCATATTCAGCGCACCTGTTCACATAAATAGTATACTGACCGTTGTTCAGAGGCAAGTTCAGCCTGATATCAAGGTCCGTGAATGTGTATATTCTCTCACCAAGCCCGAAGATGTCTTTCTCAGTGATGAAGATGACATATGTGCACGGAAGATCATTATAGCTTTCACCCCGTCTCAGATGGTTGGTATCCATGATGGAGTGGTAGAACCGGGACCTGAAGGGATCGGCTCCGGCCTCCTTTATCTGGATCTCGATGTTGACCTTGCTCCCGTCGTCAAGTGTTGCCAGTACATCCAGCTGAACTGACTTCTGAAGCAGAAGGGCCGGAAACTTCTTCTCCGTTTCCACTGTAATTACCCTGAAGTCGCTCCTGCCCAATACGCCGTTAAGCAGTTCCTCCACGAGGCGGACATTCTCATTGAACAGAAGCTGCATCAGAGGATTGTGCATGGGTGTCATATTCCTGATAATCAGTCTGCGTTCCTCAGCACTGAGCTGATTTTTCCCTTTTCTTCGACTCAATTTTAACCTCCGGTTCTAAGTTGTTCTGACTTTTAAGCAGATTTTCCTTTGCGTTGGCATGATGCTCTCCTTATAGGTGCTCCTATTAATAATTACCCGAAAACATCATTTTTCCCCTGACGACTGCCGATTGATACTTTTCCTGTCCCGGGGGTATTATTGCTTCTGGAGGTTTTAACAGATGGTTACAAGAGACGAAGCACTTGAAGTATTTAAGAAATACAATAAAAGCGAGAGCCTGCTTCACCATGCCCTCTGTGTTGAGGCAACCATGAGGGAAGCGGCAGTGAAGAAGGGCGAGGATCCTGAATACTGGGGTATCGTGGGACTTCTTCATGACATTGACTGGGAGATGTACCCGGAAGAGCACTGCAGGAAGGCACCCGAGCTGCTCTCTCCTTATTTCGATGACGCATTCATCCATGCCGTATGCAGCCACGGCTGGGGAATATGCACAGACGTTAAGCCGGAGCTTGAGATGGAGAAGATCCTTTACACGATCGACGAGCTTACCGGACTCGTATATGCAACAGCCCTGATGAGACCTGAGAAGATGGTCGGAATGAGCGTGAAGTCAGTAAAGAAAAAGTGGTCAAGCAAGGGATTTGCCGCAGGCGTCAACAGGGAGCTTATCCTCAAGGGAAGCGAACTGTGCGGAATTGAGCTTCCCGAACTCATCCAGATGACCATTGATGCGCTTACAAAGGTATCCCAGGAGATCGGGCTGTGAAAGACGATGATGCCTGGGAGGTCGGAGATCCCATGATCGAGTGGACCGGAAGGGCTGAAGGAATGGATGACCAGCAGTTCAGCTTCTCCGATCTTCACTTCGACAGTGAGCGGTAAACGGCATGGGCGCCGGCGAAGGCGTAGGTGAGGTTAAATCCTCCGCACTTTCCGTCGACGTCGGTGCACTCTCCGATAATGTATAAGCCTTTCACGATCCGTGATTCAAAGGTTTCCCGGTTGATTTCCGAGGTGTCCACACCTCCGGAAGTCACCGTTGCGTATTTAAGATCATCAGGCCTGACGGTAAGCTTAAGCGAGGTGATTGCCGACGTTATTTCCTGAAGGTCCTTCTTTGTGAGCTCTGCAATTCTTTTATCTTTCTGCTTTATGAGAACCTGAAGCAGGGCCTTTGGCAGGAGCGTGAGCTCATGCACCGCATTGACTGCTTCCTTTTTTCCGTTACATGACTTAATGTCCGCCGCACTGATGTCCGAAAAGGACAGTGTGATGACATCACCGGGTGTGATGTCATGGGAAAGGTCCATGACCATCGGACCTGATATCCCCCTTGCAGTGAAAAGCACTGAGCCGCTGTATTTCCTCTTCCCGTGACTAAGTGTCACGTTTTCCACGGTTATTCCCTGAAGTGATGATGTGTCCAGGTCGGTTCTCAGGGCAGAGAGGGCAGGGCGGAGCGGTACTATCGTATGTCCGAGTTTTTTCAGTATTGCAAAGAATGAGCCATCGGAGCCGGTTGCCGGGTATGAGGCACCTCCGGTGGCAACAGCCACATTCGCGGCTCTGTATGTGCCCTTTTCCGTCGTGACGGTGAAATACCCGTCATTCCTTTCAATATCAGTGACGGCTTCGCCAGGATGAACGTTCTTAATCCGTGAGGTAAGCGCCGATGCGACGGTGCGGGAATCCATTGAGGCTGGAAAAACCTTCCCATCCTCCCTGACAGTGGTTCTGACACCTAAGGATAGAAAGTACTCCCTGATGTCGGATGGGGTGAAGGAATAAAGACAGGGAGATACAAAGGACTTCCTGCCGTGGTACATCCCCGCGGCTGTCTTCGCATCACACTCATGGGTGAGATTGCATGCACCTCCTCCTGTTATCAGGAGTTTGGACATGAGCATGTCCTTCCTTTCAAAAAGATGCGCGGAGGGTAAGAGTGAAGCAAGGAAGGAGCCAGCGGCTCCTCCCCCTATGATTATAAGATCGATCACTTTCCCTCGGCGTTGACCGTGAGTCTGAGCTCCCTGAGCTGCAGATCCTCAACAGGTGCAGGGCAGTCATCCATGGGTGACATTGCTGCAGTGTTCTTCGGGAATGCGATTACCTCCCTGATCGTATTTACCTTGCTTATGATCATGCAGAGTCTGTCGATTCCGGGAGCGATACCTCCGTGGGGAGGTGGTGAGAATCTGAATGCATCGAGCAGGAAGCCGAAGCGCTCCTGTGCAACGTCATCAGGGAAGTTGCAGATCCTGAAGATCCTCTTCTGCAGCTCGATGTCATGGATTCTTATGGAACCGGAAGCGAGCTCGTAGCCGTTGAGGACAAGGTCGTAAAGATCTCCCTTGACCGCACCCGGATCAGATTCCAGTGTGTCGATGTACTCTGCCTGGGGCATGCTGAACATATGGTGTGCAGCCTCCCAGTGACCTTCGTCCTCGTTGTACTCGAAGAGCGGGAAGTCGATGATCCAGCAGAATGCGAACTCGTTTTCGTTGATGAGCTTAAGGTCGGCACCGAGCTTGCTTCTGACGGCACCGAGGCTGTTACAGCACTTCTTCCAGTTCTCATGGGCAACCATGAGGATGATGTCCCCATCCTTTGCACCGGTGGTTTCAAGAACCTCGTTCTCAAGTCCCGCGAAGTATTTTGTCACACCGCCCGTGAGCTTTCCGTCCTGCACCTTCATCCAGGCAAGACCCTTTGCACCGTAAACCTTTGCAGCATCCTCAAGCTCGGTGATGTACTTTCTTGTGTACTCGTGTCCCTCCGTCTTCGGAGCTACGATGTACCTTACTGCACCCTTTCCGGCAAGCGGCTCCAGGAATGCATTGAAGGTGGACTTTGATGCGAAGGAAGATGCATCGTGCATCTCAAGACCGAACCTGAGGTCGGGCTTGTCGCAGCCATAGGTGTTGAGTGCGTCGTTGTAGCTTATCCTTCTGAAGTGTGCGGGAAGCTCCACGCCGACTACCTTTCTGAATACTTCGCCGAAGAGATCTTCCATGAGCTCCAGCACATCATCCCTCTTCACATAGCTCATCTCGATGTCGAGCTGAGTGAACTCAAGCTGCCTGTCTCCCCTGGGATCCTCATCGCGGTAACAGCGGGCGATCTGGAAGTACTTGTCCATGCCGCTGACCATGAGAAGCTGCTTGTAGAGCTGGGGTGACTGGGGAAGGGCGAAGAACTTGCCCGGATAGATTCTTGACGGAACGAGGAAGTCCCTGGCGCCTTCAGGCGTGCTCCTGATGAGGGTCGGTGTCTCGATCTCGAGGAAGTCAGTCTTGTAGAAATACTCCCTTATTGCCTTGACGATCTTATGCCTCAGGACGATGCGTTCGCTCATGCCCTTGCTTCTGAGATCGAGGAAGCGGTACTTGAGTCTGAGGTCTTCCTTAGCATTGACTTCGTCTTCGATCATGAAGGGAAGTACGGCACACTGGCTGAGGATTTCGATCTTCTCGGCCTTGACCTCGATTTCACCGGTAGCCATATCCGGGTTTATCATTGAGTCGGGGCGGCGGCGGACGATACCCTTCACTGCAATGCAGTATTCCAGCTTCAGGGCCGCTGCCGCAGCCTGAAGCTCTTCGGAGGCATCGTCATCGACGACGACCTGGGTAAGTCCGTAACGGTCCCTCAGATTTATAAAATGGAGAGCTCCGTGATTCCTGTCACGGTGAACCCATCCGTTCAATATCACGCTTTTGCCTTCATCCGCAGCTCTGAGATCGCCGCAGGTGACAGTTCTCTGCATGAAAGCTTCTTCTGACATTTCTTTCTCCTGCTGAAAATAGGATTATGCGGGAAATAATATCATTATGGTGCGCTCTTGGCAATCAGAGACTCTTCTGCGGAAGCTGCATGGAGTAGTCCCCGTTCAGGTATTTCCTGCTGTACACATCACTCTTCCTGACATTCTTCTGATCGGAGAGTCTGTAGAGTGAACTGCGGCCCATGCCGTCCCTGCTCACGAGGTATATCTGGTCTCTTCTGAGCTCCTGATCCATGAGCATGCTCATCGATGAGGTTGCTATCATCTGGGCTCCTGAAGGATTGACATCGGTGCTGGAGAAGAAGTTCTGAAGATAACTTGCCAGAGTGACATGGAGTACCGAACCAAGGTCGTTTATCACTACAGTGCCTCCCTCATCCAGCGCCCTGAAAAGAACGGGAAGCAGGCAGATAAGGTGCATTGAGCCCTTTCCGAGGAACTCCCTGTCCTGGAAGAGCCTCAGCTTACGCTTCTTCACGATATCGCCGTTCTGGGACCAGACATTTGCACTGAGCTCCGCATCTATGTATGAGCCCATTCTTATCAGCTTCATGTCTGCAAAGTTCATGTCTGCCTTCCTGATGATGTCCACCGCCCTGGTGATGTACTGTTCGCTGGTGAGATACAGCTCGAGATACTCCCTCTTCGGTTCATATACGAAGGTGAGTTTTCTGAAGAAGCTCTTCAGATCCCTGATGTATGCGGTGATGGGAAGCCTGAGGTTCTCCGCCGTCGAGGCAAAGAGAACCGAGGAGGACGGGATAAGCATCGAAGCCTCGCTGTGACTCATTCCCGTTATCTTCAGACTCTCATTCTCCCTCCTGAAGATCGGGGTAAGGCGTTCTGCCCTGCGGAAGAGCCACTCCTTAGTGACTTCCCCGTTCCTGAGCACGAAGCCGTACCGGTAGAAGCTTCCGTTCTCTATGATCTCAGCTTCCAGATGGGTGTCGAGCATGGATGCATCCTCTGCCAGCGCAAAGGGTACGTTCTCATGGGCGACCGGGAGGGAAGGTGAGAGCAGTACCATCCGCTTCATGTATTCAAGGGCCTTTATCAGATTTGTTTTGCCTGCTTCGTTGCCTCCGAAAATGGTGATGTTCCTGAGGATTCCGGCATTGTTCGGCAGCAGGTCGGTGCTTACGTCGGTTAAATTTTCAGCTAAATGCCTGTCATGGCTTGCTTCCAGTGACAGAGTCTGTTCGTCGAGGAAGGAACGATAGTTTTTAAAGATGAATTTTGTGAGCATGGAAATAACACTCCTATACTCATAATCTAATGCTTAGTTAGGATATTTGCAAGAAAAATGCAAAAATCAGGGTTAAGAATATCAAATGGGGGGGGGTACACTTCTTTGGACAAAAAATAAAGGTGCTGCTGACCGTCATCAATAGGTGTGTTGAGGGAAATTGTGACAAACGGTTAGCTAGCACCAATCATCAATAAGATAACATTTATTTAAAAATCTGTAAACACATTTTTACGGATTTGTATACAGATTGTGAATTGTTATCAAAAGCTACTTTCTGACTCTCAGCTCCCTGACAATATACTCCCTGTTCTTGGAGAATTCTATCGCCAGAGTTGCCGCATTGGCGGCACTGGTAGTCGTCGTGTAGGGTATCTTGTTTCTCATAGCCTCTGTCCTGATGTCGTCATCGCTCCTTCTGGAGTGGAATCCCATGGGAGTGTTTATGACAAGATCGATTTTATGATGCCTTATCATATCGACGATGTTGGGGTGTCCGTCCCTTACCTTGAGAACGACGTTCGTCAGGATGCCCTCGGCAAAGAGGTCCCTTGCCGTTCCCTTGGTGGCGTAGAGCTCGAAGCCCAGCTCCTCCAGTTTTCTGGCAATCGGGACAATGGTCTTTCTGTCCTTTCTGTTCACTGAGATGACGACACGTCCCTTCTCAGGCAGCAGGTTGCCGCTGGCGGCCTGGCTCTTTGCATAAGCTTCACCGAAGGTTGTTCCGATTCCTACTACCTCTCCCGTTGACCTCATCTCAGGTCCGAGCTGGGGGTCGACATTCACGAACCTGTCGAAGGAGAATACTGCTTCCTTGATGGCCCAGCCGACTATGCACCTGCCTTCAGCGATGCTTTCACCTTTTCTTACCAGTCCCTGTTCGATAAGATCCATGCCTTCCCAGACGTTCACTGCGGCTTCGATCAGATTGACACCGCTGGATTTGGAGATGAAGGGTACCGTGCGGGAAGCCCTGGGATTGACCTCGATGATGTAGAGTTTTCCGTCCTTTTCGGCGAACTGTATGTTCATGAGGCCCCTGACCTTAAGCTCACGGGCCAGCTTCAGTGTCCACTCTTTCATCTCTGTTATGATCTCGGGTCTGCACTTGTAGGGAGGGAATACGGCGGCACTGTCACCGGAGTGGATGCCCGCGGCCTCGATGTGCTGGAGAATTCCGCCGATGTAGACGTGCTCTCCGTCGGAGAGGGCGTCGAGATCATACTCGAAGGCATCCTCAAGGAACTGGTCAACGAGTACCGGGGACTCGGGTGAGATGTCAAGTCCGGAGGTGGCGAAGAACTCCTTGAGACCGTCGGTGTCATAGGCAATGAACATGCTTCTTCCGCCGAGGACGAAGGAGGGGCGGAGCAGTACGGGAAATCCGATCTCCTCTGCTTTTTTCACCACGTCATCCTCGCTTGTACCCATCCTGTTTTCAGGCTGTCTGAGACCGAGTTCCTTCACCAGGGCGGAGAATTCGCCCCTGTCCTCGGTCCTGTCGATGCTGCGAAGGGAGGTTCCGACGATATGGGCTCCTGCCTTTTCCAGGTCCGCGGCCATGTTCAGCGGTGTCTGACCGCCCAGCTGGACGACCACGCGTGAGCACTTTTCCTTTCTCATGATCTCGGCAACTTCCTCTGCGGTAAGGGGTGAGATGTAAAGTCTGTCCGAGGTGTTGAAGTCGGTGGATACGGTCTCGGGATTGCTGTTGATCATGATCGTCTTCCTGCCCTGCTTTCTGTATGCAAGGGAGGAAAGGGTACAGCAGGTATCGAATTCAAGGCCCTGTCCGATTCTGTTTGGACCCGAAGCAAGGATGATTACCGCATCCTCTCCGAGGGGCTCTGTCTCATCGGCCTCTCCGTAAGTGGTGTAGCAGTATGGCGTCACGGCCCTGGTTTCACCGGCACATGTGTCCACGCAGTGTACCGCGATGTGGACATCATCACTGTCCCTCATGGCCTTTACCTCATCGGCACTCACTCCCGAAAGAAGGGCTATCCTCTTATCGGACATGCCGTTTTCCTTTGCCCTCTTCAGCAGCTCAGGGGTAAGTCCCTTTTCCAGCTCCCTGTCAAGGAGTGACTGCTCATAGAGCACATAGAGGAAGTAGGGATCGAAACCGGTTATCTCATGGATGCGCTTTATCGCACCTTCGCCTTCCTGCTTTATGACCGTGTATGCTGCTTCAAGTCTGAGGGGGTGTGCCGCCCTGAGAATTGTTTCCACGTCACCCTTCATCTCCTGAAGTCCCTCTATCTTCCTTTCGGCACTTCTTAAAGCCTTGTTGAGGGCTTCACCGCAGGTGCGGCCAAGAGCCAGTGCCTCACCAACGCTTCTCATCTGTGTACCCAGGGCTGAGACGGGGAGGGGGAACTTCTCCAGCTCGAAGCGGGGCACCTTCACGGCCACATAGTCCAGGGCGGGTTCGAAGCATGATACCGACTGTCCCGTGATCTCGTTCACGACCTCATCAAGGGTATATCCTACCGCAAGCTTTGCAGAGCAGCGTGCGATCGGGAAGCCTGTTGCCTTACTTGCCAGGGCTGAGGAACGGGATACCCTGGGGTTCATCTCGATTACGATCATCCTGTCCGTCTTCGGATCGAGGGCAAACTGCACGTTCGATCCGCCGCAGTCGACTCCGACTGCCCTGAGGATGTTGATGGATGCATCCCTCATTCTCTGGTAATCCCTGTCAGAGAGGGTCTGGCTGGGTGCGATGGTTATGCTGTCACCGGTATGCACGCCCATGGGATCGATGTTCTCGATGGAGCAGACGATGATGGCATTGTCCCTGCTGTCCCTCATTACCTCCATCTCGAATTCCTTCCAGCCGATGAGGGATTCCTCTATGAGGACCTCATGGACGGGGCTCTCATCGAGTGCCCTTTCGACGAGGGGAAGATAATCCTCTTCGCATTCGGCAATTGATCCTCCCATTCCTCCAAGGGTGAAGGAGGGCCTGATGATAAGCGGGAATGGAAGGGACTCCTTTACCTTTTCCGCCTCCTCCAGGGAGTGGACGATCATGCTTCTGGCGCTTTCAAGGCCGAGCTCCGAGACAAGGCGCTTGAATTCACCCCTGTCCTCAGCCCTGTTGATCGCCTGGGCCGAGGCTCCGATTACCTTCACGCCGTACTTTGAGAGAATGCCCTTCCTGTCCAGCTCCATGGTCAGGTTGAGCGCACTCTGTCCTCCCATGGTTGAAAGAATCGCATCGGGTGCGACCTGCTGGAAGATTTTTTCTATGTATTCGCACTTCAGCGGCTCGAGGAAGATGTGATCCGCGATGCCCGGAGTCGTCATGACAGTTGCGGGATTGGGGTTGATGAGGGAGACCTCATAACCCTCCTCCTTCAGTGCCCTGACGGCCTGGTTGCCGGAGTAGTCGAACTCACAGGCCTGACCGATGACGATCGGGCCTGAACCGATGACGAGAATATGATGTATGTCTGTTCTTGCTGGCATATCAGAGCTCCTTGAGGAAGATGTCGAAGATGTCCTTTCTGTCGTGGGGACCGGGAGAGGCCTCCGGATGGAACTGGACGCTCATGACGTTGAGTTTCCTCTGTACAAGGCCTTCAACGCTCTGGTCGTTGGCATTCCTGAGCCACACCTCGACTCCTTCGGGCAGGGAGGCTTCATCACTCATGAAGCCGTGGTTCTGGCTGGTCACGAAGGTCTTTCCGGTAAAGACGTCAAGGACGGGCTGGTTTCCGCCATGGTGGCCGAACTCCATCTTGACTGTCTTTCCTCCCAGGGCAATGGTGATGAGCTGGTGTCCGAGACAGATGCCGCGTACCGGGATCATGCCGATGCACTTCCTGATTTCCTTAACCGTATCCTGCAGATATGCCGGGTCTCCGGGACCGTTGGAGAGGAAGAGCATGTCAAAGCCTTTACCAAGGACGTCCTCAGAAGTCCAGGTGGGAGGAAGCAGCGTGACCCTGCATCCCCTCTTATAGAAGTCCTCGATGATCGAGTACTTAATGCCATAATCCGCAATTGCGATATTGTACTTTGCGTTTTGAGGTGCCTTGATGAAGCCTGTACCCAGATCGGGATTGACTGTCTTTTCCTTCACTGCGGCCTCAGTTATCAGGTCGCGCTCAGTGATAAGAGGGAAGGATTCAAGCATTTCAATTGCCTCTGCCTCATGTCCTTCCGTATATATGATGCCGTTCTGGCTGCCGTTTTCCCTGATGTGTATCGTCAGTGCCCTGGTGTCGATTCCCTCAATGAGCACGGCGCCGTTTGACGTTATGTACTCCTCAAGAGACCGTTTTCCCTCGGGAAGCGGTCCTTTGTACAGTTTCTTTACAATAAGAGCAGCGGCTGAAATACCACTGCTCTCATGTTCTGCTTCATCCACACCGTAATTGCCGATGAGGGGATATGTCATGACCACCATCTGTCCGTTGTATGACGGGTCCGAAAGAATTTCGGGATATCCGGTCATTGAAGTGTTGAAAACGACTTCTCCCGCGACGGGTGAAATACAGCCGTACGCAATGCCTTCGAAGGTGGTTTTGTCCTTAAGTCTTAGATAAGCTTTCTGCACTTTCGTCCTCTTTGTCCAAATTGACCGAATAGTAGCAAAAATCCAGCTTTTTCTGCAACATATTTTATAAAAATACAGCAATTTGCAACAAGTGTGGATATTTATGCAACATCAGACTCAATATCCGGCATTCGTTTCGGCCGCTGCTGATGCCATGAACTCGTTTACTCTCCTCCTGTTTTCCTCTATCGATGAACGTATGTGATCTGCAAGGGCCCTGTCAGTACAGTATACGATACATCCTTTCATCGCACGGGAGAGCAGGGTCCTGTATGTGTTCCTGATTATCATGTCGGCTTTATGCAGGGCTTCCTTATCTCCCTTACGGCAGGGAACGATAAGCCCTTTCAGGGTGGTTTTATCCGTTTTCGCCCTGGCAGAGAAGTCAGTGATTACCTTACCGTTCTCAAATCTGAGATCATCTCCGATAATTACTCCCGCATAGCTGAATTCCAGTCCCTGACTCGTGTGGATGCATCCGATCTGGTCAACGGAGTCCCTGTCTATTGCCCAGGTTAAAGTGTTGTTGAAGTTCCACTGAGCTCTGAATGACGGTCCTATGACTATGTCATACTTACTATGGTCATTTTTCGACACCCAGTCCCAGCAGTAGCCAGCGAGCATCCTTGCTTTGTTGTCCTTTAGGTTCTTCTGCTTTATTATGCTCATCATCTCCTCGGGGTCATCGGCTACACGGATGTCATAGTCTGCAGGATCAAATGTATAGTATCCATGGGAGATGTCGAGAACATCATCCAGGAAACTCATGTAGCCGTCACTTCCGTTACAGCGAAACTGGGAGGACAGTCTTCCGCTATGGACTTCCGCGCCCAGCTCTTCTGCCCAGAACTCGATGTCTGCCACTGAGCCTATATCATAGGAGGAGATGATCTGGCGCTCATCGATAAAGAATACGGATACCTTTGCTGCCCTGATTATTTCCTTTATCTGGTTTTTGCCCTCGTTATGGTACCGACCTGACTTTTCGTTGAGTCTGTGTGCCTCATCGACGAAGAGGGCATCAAAGGAGTCCTCCTTTGCGGTGACGAAGCTTCCGGAGGAAAGGAACAGTGATTTTATCGCAGCCTTCCTGAAGCGGTCCCTGGCCAGCATGGCGGAGTAGACGTTTCTCGGAGCTGCGTTCTTGGAGACATATGACGCGCTTCTTCCGGTCTTAACCGTTTCGGCCAGGAGGTTTATCGCAAGCACGCTTTTTCCCGTACCGGGACCGCCTTCTATTATAAAGACATGTTTCTTATTTTCTGCCCCGGTACGCTTCACGTGGGCCATGATGTTTTCAAAGAAAACCTTCTGGTCATCGATCATGATGAATTCACGGCTTCCCTTCATGATTTTCGAAAGCACATCCTGAAGGGATGCGGAAGGACGGAGCCTGCCATTGTCTATCGTGTCCATTATGGCACCGGACGAAGGCTTTACCACATGATCCGTTATGAAGAGGCGGAGTTTGTCACCGCCTTCACGAAAGAAGAGTGGAGCCTGAGTTATCTCCGGATAGACCGTGGTGTCATTTATCCCGTCACCACTGAAATATGTATAGTTGTGTAGGTATGCACAGGGAAAGAGACTTATCTTCCTGCTTTCTATTGCTTCATTGTAGTTTTCCAGCGTTACGGCATAGGACCAGGCCTGATAAGATGGGTGAGCCACATACCGCTCGCATCCTCCGACAAAGGTTCTGACAAGTTTCCTCTCAGTCTCGGGCACAGCTTTTTCCCACTGCTTGAGTTCGACGATGACTACATTGTCACGCCCGTTACTGTCTGATCCGGCAACTATGAGGTCGATGCGGCTTCCGCAGTTGGGCAGCCGGTACTCGGCACAGATGGTCACATAATCATCAATCGTATCCGTATCCAGAACGGAGGCCATGCACCTGAGGGAACTGTCCCAGGCCCTTACTTCCGCGAGATTTGCCCGCCCGATATGCTTTTCGTACTCTTCCCTTACCGCATCGGCGATTCTTCCGAGCCGGCAGTCCATGATGAAGCCCTTTTTGGTTGCACGGTAGATTATCATCACATCCCTCCGTGCATTATTTTATCACAGGGAGGACGGAATAAAACAGGTCCCCTTCTGAAGGACCTGTTCATAGTAATACTCCTTTTCAGTCGGCGGAAACCCCACTGGCTTTGCCGCGGGGAGGAGCCGACACTAAGATGCAGATGATGCAGATAGAACCATAATAAGCCCACCTGCCCGTTCCAATAGTCTCAGCCTGCTGCAGTTCAGGTTGAGCAGCGTGTTGTCATTCAGCGTACGCAAAGCAAAATATCCGCTGGTTCTAAGACCGGATACCCGACATGTCTGTCCGCTTCCCAGGGCAACGACCCTGTCGTGCAGGCCGAACCC